>NZ_DOTK01000031.1:0-75276 GCF_003521185.1 Brevibacillus sp. | reverse complement strand
AACTTTTTGATTGACATTCACAAACGGACTAAAAAGAATGATCTTATTTTCTTGGAAATCAAATTGATCAGCGCTCTAGTCAACTTATCAGCCAGTAAAAATGTAATAAAATTCATCCACATAACCAAAATCTACAAAGTTACGCATCAAATATTTTATTGAATCATGGCTCATCACATTAAGGAATTCAAATACCACAAGGGCTTGGAAAAATGAGTCATACATTCAATCGTTAGTTTAATTTCAAAACATCCTAAAGAAAACCCGCCAAGGTAATCCCAAGGCGGTTTTCTTTTAAATGCTCTGAAATTACGGGATCTCGGAAAAGCTACTGTTGTTTGCCTTAAGGTATGTGGCTGCCGTTTGAAACTGCGAACTCTTTGACAGTTTCCCAATATCCCTGTTAAAGCACCACTCCTTGAAATCTCGCCCCGTACAGCTATATTGCGTTGGATTTCTGCTTTTTAGTGGACCGTGACGAAGTCCTGGGTTAAACCACCGACGGACCGTACTTTGCGTAGTTTCAAATACCTCGGCCAGCTTATCCACTGTCAAAACATCCTCATCCCTAAAGAGGAAGTAATAATCAGGTACGACCACTCCCAACTCTACAAGCTTGTCTAGGTTGGAAGAAAACATTTCGAACTTCATAAAACCTCTCCCCCTTTTTTTATTTTCTCTCGCAGTTTGATCGCTTCTTTTTCTAGCTCATTTCTTTTTTTGAACCACTCCCGAATATGCATCCCTTCTGGTGCTTGAAGTTGATGGTTTTCAAACCATAACTCGATCTCTTCCAATCCTCCCTTAAGTTCCTTCAAACGAGCAGCAGTATCGCTGACGAGATTTCGTTTCAGTCCTTCGTCACAAGAACTTTCCTGATATCCACGATCTTCTTCCCACTTTTCAAGCTCATCCAGATCATAAGGAAAGTTCAAACTTTGATCGAAGATTTTGAGATACATCTGAACTTTTGCAAGGTCACGATAATGTGCGGTGTTGATATCACCATTAGGTGCCATGCTGTGTCTCAAAAGATACCTTGCTGCGAAGGTACGTTGATCCTTCAAATATTCATCTACCCGTGCCGTGTTAATCCATTCGTTGACTGTGTGTCTTCCATCATGCGCCGAAAGAAACTGTCTCTTTTCCTCGTCAAGGAATGCCATTTCGGCTCTCCATTCCCTTAGATAATTTCCGATCGTGTCAGGAGCATAATGGCTATCAGGATTTTTCTCGTCAGGTCGAAAAAAGAAGCCGTGACCTCTAGCATACACCTTTGGTTCTCCCTTTTTGATAAATGTCTTACCAGCAAACTCCTTATGTTTTTCGTACGGAGTTATTGCAAATAAATGATTCTTGAGGTACAAATTAATTAGGTTCACAATTTTCGGGGGGACTGGGGTACCACGTACAGGACTACCACTCACACCCCCCTTACTTTTTTGGTCGGGAAGAAATAGTTTTCCCCAGCCCGTCGCATCATCTTTTGCGAGGAATCCTTCTGAATTGATCCAAAAATCTTCCACGGCGACTTTTGTGGCTTCTGACCTTCGTAACCCAAGTTTATGGGTAAACACCCAAATTAACGCGGCCTTTATTCCGTGATGGGCGAACACATAGTTGTAGCCTAAAACGTACTCCTTTCGAGTTAAGAATACACTCCGCACGGACCCAATGCGCCTTTTAAGCTGAGATACCGCATTTAGCGGCTCCAAGATGATACTTCGACGGTCAGCCAGTTTGTCCATCTCAACAAGTTTTTCCTCAAAAGACATTTCTCCTTTGACGAATTTTTGCTTGATCTCCCTCTCTTCCACCATCAAAGCGTACTGAAAAAAAGGCCTAATGATATTTACGTAGCCCGTTACAAAAGTAGAGTGCGCGATACCTTCGCCCATGGCCAATAAATCATCAAAGCAAAAGTCCATCAGGGAAAAAATTGAAGGATCATATAGTTGCCATTCTTCCTCAGAAAGCTTCCTTGCTCCAAACCTTTGCTCTTTTGTCGCCAAATCATTTATCCCGCATCGATTAGCGATAATACGGAAGCAGATTCGTTCCAGCCTTTTCCTATGGTTTTCCGCAGCGTCTTCACTGGTGATCCCCTGTCCATTTACCTTTACTCCACCAATCGTAATCCCTGGAGTTTTCGACAGTCGATGTGTCAGATAACTTGAGATCATTGATTTGATATCATCAGGTAAATTTTCACTATAATCAACGGTGATGCACCGCTTCTTGTTCTTCTGGATGTTAGCTTCGGCAGAAAGCGCCCTGGTAACTCTCTCAGAAATCTGCTCGATATCGTAATACCGTCCTTTCCCATTATTGAACGTGACTGAATCAGCCTCAAGCTGGCCATTCTTGAGCAATCTTGATAAATGGTCACGCTCAACACTAATTTCCTGTGAGATTTTCCGTAACGATTTGAAACGCGAGAACAGTTCATCGATTGGCTCCGAGAAATAGGCCTGTTCCTCACCTTTCTCAGTATTCGGTAACTGAATAGTGGTGTAGTAGGCTTTAAACCACTCTTCCCTGTTAAGTTGAGCCCACGCAGTAGGAGAAAGCTGATATTTCCTCATCACCTCCTTTCCTACATAGAACTTGGAGCCGACCTTTGAATTAAGCTTACACCATTGATGTTGATCAATCTCCATGCTTACCTCCATCAAAATTCTGGGCACAAAGCAAACTTTTTATACTTGGAATTGTCGGGATTTGGGTTCAAATTCCGATGATTCCAATAACGAAATGTGTGCTTTGTTTATACCCCTTTTTTCGCTCCTTTTTTACAATTTGCTTTTATCGCGAGTTTCGAGCGTCAGAGGGTAAGGAAAGCGCATCAGGAGGACGTTACAGTGTGTTTAAGTGTGAGTGACTGACTGCGCAAGCATGATGTTTATGAAATCGACGTTGCATATTCTCTCACATCTGTTGACTTACATTAGCGTTCACAAACACGCAGTGCTCGCGACTCCTTCAATACACGCTATGCTCGCGACTCCTTCAAAACACGCAATGCTCACGACTCCTTCAAAACACGCAATGCTCACGACTCCTTCAAAACACTCAGGTAAGATCTTTTATTCCCCTACGCTGTTCACCCAACTACTGGCTTCGATAAAGCGGTAAAGTCCCTTTACCGAGTTTTACCGAGCTCGTGATATCAGTCTTACAAATGTTCTGACCTCCTCACGTATTGATTTGTCAAAGAGCAACTGAGGCTGTGGTTAGCCCTCACACTGCGAAATATTACAGTCCCAATACGCTGGAAGTAAAGCCTCCTTTTTACATTATCAAAATGACAAAACAAAAAAAGCCGCTTCACAAGCGGATTGTTACGCAATATGTAAATGTTGGGTGTGAGAGAAGTTCAGGAACATTACCACACAGTTTCCAGAGAAAAGCAAAAGTGAGCGCACCTACGCTCACGACAGTTGAAAGTGATCCCAGAGTTCATCTAGCTTTTTTTGCAATAACCGAATTAAGCGGGTCTTTTTTTGCTGTTCTTCTTGCATCAGAATCCGAAGAATGTATTTGATCTGGTTTTTTTGTTTTCTAGGGTTTATCAATCTTTTGGAAACAGTTCGATTCTCCTGTTTTTTTATCATTGCTATTAACGACGCCAAGTTCCCTGAATTACCACATGCGCTACATTTCCACATGGTCGTTTTAGTGCTTATAATAGCTTTTTCCTCACAAAACAAGCACTGAAAAAACATTTCTTCTTTATAGAAGTAATAAGTTATTTTACTTTCTTTAAAGAACGAGGCTAGGACCAGTTTATATTTCATTACTGTAATAACCTTTTTACTTCACTACTTCGATTTCGCGCTTTCATTAAGAAATCTTTCACATCCGATCCTAAGATGACATATTTTCCGCCCCAAGAATAGGCTGGCAGCTTGCCTTGCCTACACCAACGTCTTACCGTTTCTTGACTCAGATTAAGAAGTTCTGAGAGGTCGTTTGGATGGAGAACGCACTCATCAGGAATTGCATCAAACAATTCATTTAACTTCGGAGCAATCCCTAGCTCCTTCTCCATTTTCATGTCCATGAGATTCACCTACAATTTTATTTTTCTTCTTCTTACATGTCCTCCGTTGTTCATCAAATCTCTAATCGTCAGAATTTTATTCAATCCTTCTTTTGTCCGTCCTTCTCCATGAAGGACTTTATAGCAGATTATCTTAAAGAGAGTAAAATCTTTCCGTTTGATGTTTAGCAGCGGATGTTGGTCAAAAAACGGAATGATGATCTCCACGAGGTCCGTTAGTTTGCTCACTCGAAAGGCAACTGCCTTTTCAGAAAAATGAACATGTCCACACCCAAGCCATTTTTGTATATGTTGAAGGATTTCACTGTCTGTTCGTATCAGTTTAATCATGAATATCGGCTTCACTTGATAGCCAATTTTTATTGTTTTACAGGGATTGATAGTAACGAAAAAGGAACCCTCTCCCATGGTAAAACCGACGATTACCCCGCTTTTTAAAGGATCCAACTTCGGTATCTTCTCTTGAATCTCTTTTCCTCTTTGCCAACTGCTTCGATACTGTGTCACGTTGATCCCTTTCTCGCTCCCACTTTTTTATATACCCACACATACTCACTTCCTACATATGGAGAGTGAAATTCGTATTGATTTATAGTTCTGGATGGTAGCGATTGTTGGTAATATCTTTCGAAGTAATTTTTAAGAAATCGTTTTTCATCCGCTTTCCTCTTAAAATACTGAAAGTCTTTAATCGGAATCGGAAATGCATCGATACAAGAACAACCAGGATGAACACAGTAGTACAGATTAAAAGCGGTTTGCTCGGTAAGTTCAAAAATATTATCTCGAAAGAAGATCGTTCCCTTTTGCTTCTCTTTATGTAGGAACGTTTTGATTTGGATGAGGTTTTTCTTCGGAAATGCTTGCTTTTGAATTTGATTGATGGTTACAAACAACGTGATTTTGCCCCCTCCCGACTTGAAAAATATGGTACCATTTAAGAGTAGTTATGCAGTCGCGTACTTCATAAATTGGGGGTGAAAAGCGTGGAACATTTAGGTCAGCAAATACGCAGCATGCGCGAAAAAAAAGGAATATCTTTAAGTGAATATGCAGATCGTTTAGGTGTTTCAAGCGGGTATCTTAGTAATCTCGAAACAGGAAAAACGGATACAATTCAACTTTCAACCCTCTCCAGAATAAAACAAGATCTTCAAATTGTTTTCCCTTGGGAATTGGATCTCGATACAAATTCGGATCTATCCATCCGTCTTAAGCGAATCCATCAGCTCCTCTTGAACTTATCCTCACAACAGCCACAAGCGGTGGATTATCTCCTATCTGTTGTTGAAAATGGCGTAGAAACTTTTCAGAATCGGTAGGACTTATTACCATTATGTACCAACTAAAAATTTTTATTCATTTAAATAAAAACAACTTCACATTAATGAACGAAATAGACTGATCGAAGCCCCCCCAAAAAATGAAAACAAGGAGCTGGAATAAGACTTCGTGGCTCCTTGTTTTATAGTTTCAGAGTAGGTGCGCAACTAAAAATTGTACTTGGCTTTTGTCTGGCTCAGGATTCCTTCAGCTTTTTTGTATAACCCTTCGGCAATTTCCTTGATGGAGGATTGCTGCTTTTCAGTTTCCGCCATTCTTGCTTTGGCTTGTTCACTGGCATCGAATCCCGTCTTCATCGCTTCGTTGTATGCTTGCAAGCTGCTGTTGAAGCCTGGAATTTCATCTTTGATCTGATCCCATAGCACCTTGGTCTCATCCATGTCTTTCTGCAACGTCGCCATGATTTCGTTCATGGCCTTTTTCTTGTCCTCCACCCTTGTAAGTACGACTGCCAGACTGCCGAGCTGGACTTCCATCCCGCCTACCATCGTCTCCATAGTGGCATAATCCGTATCGTGTAGATCTGGCTTTTGCGCGTATGCTGACAGTTCCTCCACCATTCGTTGCAGCTCTGTCAGATGCTCTTCGTACAAGGTCTGTTCCTCCGAAAAAATCATGTTAGAGAGCTTCTTCGCGTCTTCGGCGATTTTGACTTGCAGATCGCTCGTCCGCTGTACTTTCTCTCCGAATGCTTGATCTGCCGCTTCTTGCGCCTTCTTCTCTTCCGTTTGCTTTTGGATTTGGGCAGTTTGTTCGCTCACACGTTTTTTCATCGCTTCGAGCTTTTCGTTGTAGGTCGTACTTTGGCTTGCCAAGAGTTTAGTTTCGCCTACATAGCCTTCCTCTGTTTGGCCATGAAAAGTGAGTTCCTTTTCATTGACAGTAGCAGTGATGGGCTGACCCAGGAGAGTTTTTAAAATCAGATTCCCTTTCTCTAAGGAACCCGAATACGCGTAGGAATTGCTTTTGATGACGGGGAGATTGTTTGACGTCTCGACCTTTGCTTCATACAGCTTGACAGCGACATCCTCTTTCCCTGCCACTACCTTGGCGAAGAGAAGACGATTATCTGCTTCGAGCAAATAGCCTTCCGCCAGTGGTGTTGTAGCCGTGGTCGTAACGTACTGCATCTCCCCGTATGTTAGCGCAGCCAATACAAGGAGGATCATTGCAGAGATTATCCATTTCTTTTTTGCAAGCACGATATAGGCTCCTTTCAATCAAAAACATAAGACAATAAGAGCAAAAAGATGTTTTCTCCATGGAGGGAACAATTTCCTGTTGGGATTACTCATAAAAAGAAGCCCATTGAGGGCTTATTTCAGTAGAGCAGAAAAAATCAACAACGCGATCAAAGTAAAGAATATACCCACAAAGGCGCCCCCGAACCATTGCAACCACTTCGGAAAAGCTCCCCAAACCACTTTTTTGGGTGCGCCTCCTTCAACTCTTTGGATGCTTTCCAAGTTCGGATCCACCCATGGAGAGGCATTCGGATCACCATCATGTTGAGGATTTCGTTTCATCGGCTTCTCCCCCATTCCCCTTTCGATTCGATAGCAAGCGCGATAGACCAAAAAACAAACAAAATACACTAGCGGTCCATAATATCCCCGACATACCAATGCTCGCAGATGCATTTTCAGAACCCATCGGATGTTTCATTTCAAACGTATTGATCGCTTCTAACAGTTTGTACCCCGCCAATGCAAAGAAAACAATGTAAGCAAGTAACCAACCGAATACTTCCTTGTTGAATTTGTGTTGAATCTTCAAAGAAACTAGCCAGATCAATTGGATCCCCATTACGATGGCAAATCCCCAATTTAACATTCCGTAAACTTCTTCCTCTAAATACATCAGGCTCGCCTCCTTTTCTTTCGCCAGGAGAAAACAACGGCTAACACAATGTGAAGCAATGGAAACAAACCAATCAGTTGATAAGCATTTTCGGCTCCGCCAAAATAATATGCAATCGGAAGAAACAGTACTGCGCTGATGAGCGACAAAACCCAGGACTGTGCCACTATGGCGAAAAACAAAACCCCAAAGGAGAGAATGCCTGACATCCACCATAAGAAAACGATAAGATTCACTGGTATCACCTTTTTAGACCATATTACCATATCCTTCCTTCCCATCCTTTGAAGATCCCGTGAAAATGGCAAAGCCCAGAATCCGAATTCGATTCTGAGGCTCTCTTTTATTTGCGCTCTGCTTGTCCACTTTGAATAACGGTGATATCGCTTACCTTCCTCGTCTCTTCATCCACATCAATAATCAATTCAATCACTTTCCTTGAATAATGGGTCAGGCACCTCCACGAACAAAAATGCCAGACAAGTGAATGGGATGAATTCCTGAGTATGAGTTCCTCCAGATCCTCTTCGAAATAACTGTTACACTGATCACATCTGCCGTAACCGTGTTGATCAATCATCTTCAATTTCCTCCTATTATGCTTGTTCGTGCTTGTCCATTTTGAAATCAAGTAATAAGTGTCTAATGAATGTTCTTAAATGTTCTAATAAATCTGGTCATAACTCCACGAGCCGTTTCTCGTGATATCGTCCTGTTTTGAGTATGCGCACCCGCTTCTGCATGACCACATATTGACGTTCTACTCTGTCGAAATTGTCTTCACAATATGCGCCACCAGCCGCAAATTGTGCTCGATCAGCTTGTTGCGGGCATACGGGTCGCCTTTTGCCATGAGGCGGAGGTATTTTTCTTCTTCCGTATCCTGAAGAGGCTGGGGAAACGCGTTGTTCTTGACATAAGCAACAAACATAACCAGTTCCTTAAACACAAGGGAAAGCGCCGCAATGATGCTGGACATGGCTGCCACCTCCACGTCTATATAGCTTACTCCTATCCTTATGTGGGCGAATACCCAGATGTGCAAGTACCACCCGAAAACAGCAGTTGTATGTTGAGAGGCTTGCTTCTGTTCTCCAGCCTGTGTCATTCAGGACGTCGTGATCTGAATGAATTGCAATATGATCGGCGCTCCCTTGGCAGGCACTCCGCTCAGCACCAAAACTCCGGGCTGAACCAGGTAACTGTTTGGCGGCTGTAAGATGCCATTGATAAACAGGTTGACGATGGACACGGTTTGCTGCCCGCGAATCCCCGAAGTGCTGAACTGCGGCGTGGCGTCAGCATCTGTGTACATATTTTTTTGTCCGTCTGAAAATGCCGTATATTGGTAGATCGTGGTGGCAAGCAAGCCAGGAGTGCACGGACAAGGAGGACAGGTAGGGCATGGCTGACCGGGGAAAATGTCCGGGCAGCCATATGGCGGCATGACCTGTGAACGCGCATTGACGGTATAGATTCGCTGCCCTCCGCTTCGCTGTATGTTTCTATGCTGCAAAACGATTCACTCCTCTCTTGCGCTGGAATGGGATTACCCCAGGCATGTACGATCGCCTGGGGCCTCCCTTGCACTTGTTTGCTGTTTTAGTTGACGACAAACTCAACCATGACAGATACACCATCGTTTTCAGCGTCTCCGTCAGGAATCGTCAGCGAGGATGTGGTCACAGTAGACGTACCTCCTGGCTGCAAAACGCCATTGATGTAGAGGTTGTAGTAAGCAAAGGTGGATGGGAATGCTGTCGCAGCAGCACCTGCGTCTGTGTTGAATGCTGTTGCCGCAATCGCAAAAGTCGCTCCTGTGCCTGTTCCCGCTCCAATTGTCGAGTTGAAGCGCAGAGACGTCATGAATGGTTTAATGATTGGCATGTACACCAACTCCTCGTGAAAAGTAGTAAGGATGAACCTTACATTACATATCAAATGAAGAAACTGGCTTTCCCGAAACGGACAAACATCATTTGGGAAAAAGCATATTTTCTTGGTCGCTCCCGCTGCCTTTATGCCAGAAATTTATTCTTCCTGATAACAAAACCATGCCCCAGCCCGCCAACCTGGGTGAAAAATGATTATGCAACGTCGCGTCAACAACTACTGACGAAGTAATCAAAAAAAGCGCCCACTCTCCGCAGACGCTTTTTCCCTTCAACCCTCATATTCGATTTTTGCCAGAAGCTTCACTTGCGTACTCGCCACATGCCGTTCGCCACTGAGTGAAAACAGTTCTTCATTAACTGTGCCGTAGGTCGTTTGTTGCCCGTACAGCAGCAGAACGGTAGGGTAATCAGCCAGTTCATCGGAGAGCGAAGCTGGCAGTTTCTCGGCAGAGCTTGCCCCAGCTGAAACGCACTCCTGCCGCAAATACTCCAAAAAATTCGCTCGCTCCTCTGCCTTCCCCAAGGCATGTACTTCAAAAAAATCTTCATCTATCCAGGTGAGTCCTGTCGCTTTCATAAACTCCGATGGATACATGTCTCCATCTTCCGTATATACTGGCTCCAGAAAAGCTTGCAGTTCATCCTCTGTTTGCAAGTCTGTTCCCCACACCACCACAACATGCTTCATGGACACCTCATCCCCTTTCCTTCCTGAGTCATCGGTTTAGCGTGCATGCTCACCATAAGCAGCGCGAATGCGCTCGACCCGCTCCCGTTCCTTGCGCAAAACGGCCTTCTCCGCTGCAAAGTCCAATAAGCTGTCCAGCTTTGTCCAATCCGGCTCGCCTGTTGGAACCTCCCCCTTGTCCAGCATCCGCCCCCAAGCCATGAGCGCAATCTGGCGCTGTGCCTCACTGCCTACCAGCCAATGTGCGAGATCATTCCATTCGGGAGCAGAAACGGCAAACAGCTTGTCCCATCCTTCGAGCGGGTACGCCGCATATGCTTCCATCCAGGCGATAACTTCCCTGGCACGAAAATGCTTGAGACGGCCATAGGCTGTATAGCCGTTCATCGTCTCGATGTTCGCCTCGTTGTCCAGCTCAGCCAGCACAAGCGACAAGCCTTCCTCTTTTGGCAGGCAAGCTGCTGACAAGTACGCCCGTTGGACATCTGAAACAAGCTTTTCCTGCCCAGCTGATTCCCACAGCGAGCGAACCCAATTCGCCGCCTTCATCCCCAACGTTTCAACCAGCAGTTGGCACCATGGCTCTTTTGCAGCAAAGTTCGGCGCCTGGCTGATTTTCGCCACCCAAGCCTGCTGGACGACTTTTGCGTCATACTGATCGAACGCTTTTCGCACACGCTCGTCGTCTGCGCCATGCAAGGCAGCGTACTCGACGAGCTGCGCAAAATCGGTTGCTGCGGTTTCCAGCGTCAGCTCCCGGTACGTTTGCAGCCATTTTTTCCAGCGAACCGCATTTTCCCCATGCACATCGAGTCCATCTGCGCCAGCAAAAGGCTCGTAGTTCCACACTTCCGCTCCAATACAGCCCAGCTCGGTCACCCGCTCGACAAACGCTGTGAAGCTGTGCCCGAGCAAAATATATTCGTCTGTCTCATGCCCCCAGGCGTAAACAGGCGGATCGTCCGCGCATGCTCGCAAATCCAAGAGCAACATGTCGCCATTGCCGCCGACGTGGAAGCAAAGGTACTGTCGCTCGTCGGCGCTTTCGTCGTCGTGACCGAAATAAGGCCACTCCAAACTGTCCAGGCTCCAGCCGATATCCCCGCCGAGGGAAAATGGCTCGACGGTCCTAGTAGGAAGCGACCAGTATATTTGAACTTCGCTTGTCCCTTCCAGAAAAAGACGTCGAAGCGCAAGCGGCAGACTGATCCCCAGTCGCTGCTCTGCTTCGTCCACTTGCCACGGCTGCGCAGGATCAGCGATGATCAGCGGCCAGGTGTGCGCGCCCTGCCTGTCCATATCCGCGATCAGCGCTCTCCACGCAGAAACCCATTTTTCTATTTGTTGGCGCATAGCTACAGCGCTCCTTCCACTCTGCTCGTTTATCACAATCCTTCTTTTTTCATTGTTGCGAATATAGCTCGCGACTTTCAACCTTCTAAAGAACCATTTTTATCCAACATATACACCAAAACACCGCTTCTGCGTTCACGCTGGGCTAACGTTTACGCAAAAGTGCCCCCACCCCCAGCCGACACCACAAAAAAACGCCTCTCCCGGACCTGTCATCGCTGGCCCGAGAGAAACGTTTGTCGCTACACCGTCACTAATACGCTTTTTACCATATGGCGGAATTGATGTCCGCTCACCGTCACATTCCCGTCCTGACGATAGCCCATTGATTCGTAGAGTTGACGGGCACGCGGGTTTTCCTCGTCTACCAAAAGGGCGATGCGGTCGTGTTTGCGCCGGATTGCCTCTTCTTCGAATGCCGAAAGCAGCATTTTTCCGATTCCTTTGCCGCGCTGATCGGCCCGAACGGCGACCGAGTCCAAATAAAATTCATCGTCGCGCGCTTCCTTCACCAGCGTGGGCGCAACTCCTGTCCGCTTTTGAACATACTCGACAAACGGGCGATCCAGCTGCTCTGTCTGACTGCCGTGGTAGAAAAGCGCTACGCCGACCGGCACGCCTTCACGCATGGCGATAACCGCATTTTCATAGCTGAGCCGATTGCCTTTTTGGGCAAAAAACTGCTCCAGCAGCAAGAGCGCTTCTTCCTGCTCTGTCGCTCCGGTCAATGTGTGGGCGATGTCGCCAATCGCTTCATAAATCAGCGGTGCCGCAAAAGCTGCATCTTGAGGTTCCGCTTTACGTATCATGTTACTCTCTCCCTGCATGTAAGCGTCCACCCGTCATCTCCAATCGGAAAATCGTCCGTGGACACGTTTTTTTGTTGCCTGTACGATCATGCTTCCGCTTTATTGTGTCACACTTTACACCCAAGGTCGAGCAACCGGGACATCCGTCACAAATTGGCAACAAAGAAACCGCTCTCATAAACGAGAGCGGTCGCAGTCGCATCAAAGCGGCTCTATCCAATCATCTTTTCGATCGTCAGCTTGCGCTCGTAGCGCAAATCGAGAAACTCCCCGCTGCGCCGCACCAATGGCCGCATCGGCTCGTCCTGGTGGATCAGGATCACTTCGACTTCTTCCCCGCTGCTCAGACGAGCCCTCGCTCCTACGTACAGCAAGGCAATGTAACGCACGAACACAGAGACTATCTCAATACTCAACAACCCGTTGCAAGCTTCTTTCCATAAAAGCTGTGCCGCTTCGAAAGGCGAAGTGCGGCCTTTGTATACCCGATCCGAGCAGATGGCGTCGAACATGTCGGCAACCGCCAACACCTGGCAAGCCAAAGGAATTTCACGGCCTTTGCGCTGCTCAGGGTAGCCAGAGCCATCCAGTCGCTCATGATGAAGCAGGGCGCACAAGGCGAGGCGCTCTGATCCGCCTTCCATCTCCCTGATCATTTCATAGCCGTATGTCGTATGTTTTTTCATGATCGCGAACTCTTCGTCTGTCAGCTTGCCCGGCTTTAACAAAATTTCTTTCGGGATGCGCATTTTCCCCACATCGTGCAAGAAGCCGGCCGTTCCCATAAACGTCACCTGCTGCTCGTCCCATTTCAGCAAGCGGGCAATTAGGGAACAGAGAATGCCCACGTTCAACGAATGCCGATATGTATAACTGTCCGCCCCTTCCAGGACGTAAAGGGAGCGAAAAAGCCCCAAATCCTTCGTGGATTTTTCCAGTACATTCTCAAAAACTTGCGAAAACTGTTCCAGACTCGCTATTTTATCATGCTTGAGTTGATCGAAAATCAACCTTGTCTGATCCAAAGCCTGTACATAGGCGGCAACCGTCTCCCCGTCCGCCTCCAATTGGAATAATTGCGTAGTGACATGCTCTCCAGTTCCCTCTGACAATGTTTGTACGATGTTGACTTCCCGTACGCGCTGTTTCAGGAGAATGTGCACATGTGCAGCTGTTATGGTCGTATTCTTCCCCAGCAGCAGTACACCGCTATCCGAGTAAAGGTCATCTGCTAGTTCTTGCCCAATCAGAGTGTGATCAACGGGGGCCGTAGGCATACAATCAACCTTTCCAGTCATGTCTTTTTCTAAATTATAGAAAGGAAGGAGGAGAGTTACAATCTTTTTTTCGACAATTGCCATGATTTCCTGAGCGGGACCTTCTGCCGCCTGCGCACATACGATATAGAGCGAATGCTAGCGGTGAACTCAAGGAGGGACCTCGTTTCATGACAACACTGTACATCACGCCAAAGGCATGGAGGCAGATCGAGCAGGCTGTACGAAAAAAACCCTCGGTGGAAACAGGAGGGGTAATGATGGGGTATCCGCTCGGTGATGAAAAGTGGGTCGTGACATTTGCCAGCGACCCTGGGCCAAGAGCGATTCACCAGCCAAATTCGATCTTTTTCGACGATGACTATCTCAAAAGACTCGTTCGCAAAATGAGCAGAAACAGCCAGTCGCAATACATCGGGGATTGGCACAGCCACACGATCAAGCGCCTGTCTCCAAGCAAAGGAGACAAACGGACGATCTGGACAAAAGCTTCACAATCCATGTACATGTCTTCCTCGCCGCTCATGCTGATTGTCGGGCTGGGCAAGCGCAACCAGCTTCAGGCGCGCGGCTTCATTCTCGGGAATACGCTCCAGGAGGTCGGGAAGATCGAGCTGTATAATCGGCAAGTTCATCGACCGCACGCCGAAAAAGCTCCATTGCCTGGTTCTTCCCCCAGCTTGGCTGGTTCTCTGATACCACACAGATCGCAAAGCGCGGTTGCTCCAAAGGAGCGTAGCCGACGAACCAAAGGTGATTTCTGGCATCGGTTGTACTCCCTGTCTGCGCGGTCCCGCTCTTCCCGGCCACCTGCCAGGAAGAGTTCAGCAGCATCTGGCCGGTCCCATCTGTGACCACCTTACGCATCATTTTCCGCAGCTTGCTGGCTGTCACGTAGTCGATGCCATCGGCTGCAAGCTTTTGCTCCGGAAACGAGTAAAAAGACTGACCGTTCCGGTAGGCGATTTCCTTGACCAGACGCGCCTGCGCGGGTTCACCTCCGCGCAGGATCGTCACCATCAAATTCGCTGCCTGCAACGGCGTTATCCGCACATCGCGCTGGCCGATGGCGCTTTGGATCAGCACGCCTTCGTCATTGTGGGACACGCCCTCGGCAAATACACGCCCGCTTTCTTCGCCGTCGAGCTGCTTGAAACCATCGAGCTTGAACAAGTGGGCCGTGGCGTGCCCAACCTCTGTCGTCAAGCCCAGCCGGCGGGCGTATTCTGCAAGCTTTTCCCCGCCGACCCTTTTCGCAATCTCGGCAAAAGCGATATTGCACGACTGCGCATACGCCTCTTCCAACGTGACGCTGCCGTGCCCCTCTTTTTTCCAGCAAGAAAAATGGTACTTGCCATACTCTCCGCTGCATGTAAACCGATCTGTCGGGGAAACGACGCCCTCTGCCAGAGCGGCGGCAGCGACTACCGTCTTGAAGACGGAACCTGGCGGCAACTGTTTGAACGCTCTGTTTTTCCACTCCGTCGCAAGCCCGCTCACATTCGTCTGGTCGTAGGCCGGGCGACTGACAGCCGCGATGATATCGGCATTTTGCGCATCCAGAACAATCAAGCTGCCTTCCCGAAGCCCGACATGCTCAGCCGCTGCTTCCATGCGCCGCTGAATGTCCACATCGAGCGTAGTGGACAACGACAGCGGATAGTATTGATTGCTTGGCTTCGTATAGCGAATATCCAGACCACGCAGCGGCCTTCCTTGACCGTCCACATAGTAGGACAAGACAGATGGCTCCACGCCTTGCAAAAAGCGGTCGAAGCTCCGCTCCAGACCAGACGCGCCCACGGTCGATTCGGCGTTCATTTTGCCGTTTGCCCATTCATCGGGATACAGGGCCTCGACCATGCCGGGGTTTTTATGAATAAAGCCGATGAGGTGCTTCGCTACTTCTTCCGTGCGATAGCGCTCTGTCACCGCCAGCGCCACCACGCCCGGTATCGCCAGCGCGTTGATCTCCTCTGCCTGCTGTTTGGTTAGCTCGATCAGCTTGCCCGCGTCATTGCGCAAAAGCTGCGGCACCTTCGCCTGCTCCATCGCCCGCGACAATCGCTCACTCGGCTGTCCGGTGATCTTCGCCAGTCTGACAAGCCCATCTGTGCCTTCCATGCTGCCACGAGCGAGCGGAAACAAAATCAGCGCCAAATGCTCCACGCCCGTGAATGCATAGCCTCCCCGATCCAAAATATCTCCGCGCCCGCTGTGCAGCACGATACTTTGCTGCCGCTGCTTCACCGATGCTTTCACCAAGTCGATCCCGCGTCTGGAAAAGCGGTGAGGCGCTCCGAGCTGTATCCACCACAGACGGGCGATCAGCCCCAGCCAGACAAGCGACATCACCATCAGCACCAAAAAATGCCGTCTTTTGATTCGGCGATCCAGTTGCATGAAGCTTCCCCTCCTCGCCCTTTTCTTCCCAGTATTGCCAGAATAGCCGGGCGAAAAACGATCCGGTGCGAAAACTTGACACTCCAAGCGGCTTGTGCTGATGGTGCATTTGTTCCACAAAAATTCTAAGCACACTACCGTTTTCTCGTGCCCAATGTTTAAGGCTAGCATCATTTTCATTGGCAAATATCCAATTCATTACACGTGATAGGCAGCATTTCGGTTCGTGAACCAAATGAAAGATGGTTTTATTTAAATGAAAATATAAAGTGTTTAAAACTCAAATAATGTAAAAAAATGAAATTTTATCAATTAATATGAAATGAGGTTTTTCAACCTAAAAAATGTGATAATTTACCATTATCATACAAAGGAGGTAAGAACTAATGAAGAAACTAGGAGCGTCACTTTTGGTCGCAGCACTATTAGCTACCACAGTAACTACATTCTCAATTCCGGCAACGTCAACATTGGCAGCACAAAAACACAGCCCAGAGATACAGCAATATCTCGAGTCTAATGATGCACTCAAGGAAAGTGAAAGATTTAGAGAGGAAATGGGCTTGTCCTCCAATACTAAAAACTTAAAAGCATTGTCCAAAGACTCTCAAAATTTCTCAGAAAAATATGGGGTATTTCTCACGAAAAAAGAGGAAAAAGAGCTAGATGCAAGGCTAGAGGAACAAAAAAAGCTCATTCCGCCAATCAAGGACTTCATTGCAGAAAATCTGCAAGAAGAATTTGCTAGCATGTATATTGATCAAAAACTAGGGGGCATAGTTCGTATTGGATTTAAAACTGGATCTGAAGAAAAGGTCAAAAAATTTGAGGAAGAACTGAAGAACCTTTATTCAAAAGACATGCTTGAGTTATACTACACAGATTATACTGAACAGCAACTGGATGAAATTGCAGAGTCTGTATCCGAAAAAAGGGATGTATTAGCACAGCGGGGACTGGATATTTCTTCTGTCAGTGTTAATATTCCTGAACAAAAAATTGATATTGGAGTAAAGAAAAAGACCGCTGCTTCCAGAAGTCTTCTTTTAGATTCAGTCATTGTTAGTGATTTAGATCTAGGCGTTGATGGCAATCTCATTAATATATTTGAAGAAGATGTGCATGACGTTCAAGCTAGCCCATCCAGTAAATTCAGGCCAATTCAAGCCGGTTTAAGGATTACTAATGTGGAGACGGGTGGTAACTGCACATCTGCATTCTCTGCTCAAATTGGAACAGATTCTTATGTGCTTACTGCTGGTCATTGTGTCGAGTCTACTGGAGATAAATTCTCTCAAGGCGGGGAGAGATTTGGTAGAGTTGAGGATTATAACTTCGGGGGAAATGTTGATGCTGCAATCATTAAGTTAGATGAAGGATCTGATGACGCCACTTATTATCTTTTTGGTAACGATAAGTCAAAATTAAATAACATTGATGAGGTTCAAAAAACAAAAAATGAAACAGTTGGAGATGCCGTATGCATTTCTGGTGCTACAACAAGAAGCGTCAAATGCGGGACATTAAAATCAAAGAATTGGAGTGGCTACCTAACCACCAGTGACGGTAAAGTTTACTTTACAGGCTTGAGACAAGCGTCATATTCAAGCCAGAGTGGGGATAGTGGCGCTCCAATCTTTCTAGGGGGTACAGCTATAGGCATTCATAACGCAGGGGATGGTATTTACACTCATATAACTAGAGCTGTTAATCATTTTGATATTGATGACATCTATATTGGAGACTAAGATATTTTTTATACGAGGGAGAATAGGTAAAATGAATAAATATCTAAAGTTCATTACCTTGTCTACCATGGTTCTCTTAACAGTAGGTTGCTCAGAGGAAAAACCTAAAAATGAACATAAAGGACTAACGGGATTTGTCATTGAGGCGAACTATGAAAAAAGAGCGCTACTTGTTGCAGAAAGTGACAAAACATCTGCTACAGAAGGAAAATATGGTGTTGAATGGTATTCGTTAAATGACGATGCTATTCTGCTTGATAGTAAGAATAGTAAGATTTTGTTTACAGATATTGAAGTGGGTTCAGAGGTAGAAACATGGTCAACTTCACCTTCGCTAGAGTCATATCCAGCTAAAACAGACTTGAGTAAGCTAGTAGTTGCAGATGATGTGAAGCACCCTAATTCTGATATGTCACAAAAGAAAGCCATTCAAGCGGCTTTAAATTTTGCAAAAAATCTTTCTGACAAACCAGCGATACTAATCGTGCAAAAGGTAGAAATCAAAAAAACTGAATGGCTCATTCATATATATAATTTTGATTTAGGGAAGAGTTATGAATTAAGAGTTAATCCAGAGACTGCTGAAGTCTCTTAAGCCCCAAACTGCAATTGAGTCACCCCCTTATCTTGCTAAATTAAAATCAGAAGAACAACTTATTGAATAAAAACATCCCGCTCCACTTTTGATAGTGAAACGGGATGTTTTTATTCCTTTTTAGGGTTTCCGTCATTCAGGACTCCCCTTTTGGGACAGCCCATCGTGCTTGCCTTCTTTTGTATCCATCAGAATGCTACAGCTTGGCTGGCTCCTGTTTTTCCAACAAAATGTTTTTGATTTTGGTGGACAGCAGATCGAGCGCCACCCGGTTGTATCCGCCCTCTGGGATGATGACGTCGGCGTAGCGTTTGGTCGGCTCGATAAATTGCAGATGCATCGGGCGGACGACGTTCAAATACTGGTTGACCACGGAGTCCAGGGAACGGCCGCGCTCCTCGATATCGCGTACGATCCGGCGAACGATGCGGACGTCTGCATCCGTGTCGACGAACACTTTGATGTCCATGAGGTTGCGAATGCGCTCATCTTCGAGAATCAGCATTCCTTCCAAAATGATGACGTCTTTCGGGTCTACCTGGACTTGCTCGCTCTTGCGGTTGTGCACCTTGAAGTCGTAGATCGGCTTCTGGATCGCCTTTCCTTGCAAAAGCTCCTGCAAATGCTGCAAAAGCAGATCGTTGTCAAAAGCGAACGGATGGTCGTAATTGGTCAAAGCCCGGTCTTCCACACTCAGATGGCTTTGATCTTTGTAATAAGAATCTTGCTCGATCATCGTCACGCTATCGTTGCGGAACTGATGATACAACTCCCTTGCCACAGTGGTTTTTCCGGAACCACTGCCCCCTGCCACGCCAATCAATACAGGGTTACCCATGCCACATGTCCCCTTCCTCATGCTGCGTCCATCCTTTTTTGCCCTACGGCTGTATCTTTTTCTTCAGGCTGACAGCCAATCCGTCTCCTACCGGAATGAACGTCGTCTCCAAATCCGGTCGCTCCGCCAAATGGGCGTTGAATGCGATCAGCTTGTCCACCATCGGCTTCTGTCTCTTTCCAGCCTCTTCCGGTGTCGCCACCAAACCGCGGAACAGCACGTTATCGCTGATCACCAGCCCGCCTTCTTTCAGCAGCGGCAAATACAAATCGAGAAACGCCCGATACTGTCCTTTTGCCGCGTCGATAAACAGACAGTCAAACTGATAAGAATCAGGCAAGCCGAGCGTCGCGTCGCGGGAAAGAATTTCAACCCGTTCTGCGCAGCCTGCTTCCTGTACATTTGCCCGTGCCCGGGTCAATCGGTCTTCATCTATGTCCATCGTGACAATCCGCGCCTGTGGTGCCGCTTCGGCAAGCCAAATGGTCGAATAGCCGATTGCCGTCCCCACCTCCAGAATCGCTGCGGGGCGATGCAGCAAAAGCAGCATTCTCATCACCTGAGCGGAAGCGAGCTGAACGATCGGAATATTTTCCTCGGCCGCTTCCTGTTCCAGCCGCGCGAGCAGCGAAGAACGTTCCGGAACCAGGCCCGACACGTAGTCGTCAATTGCGGGATTGGTTATCATGCTTTCACTCCTCTTTCGTTACAACCGCATTATTATAGCATACCTTGCAAAAAAGAACAGGGGAAACCTGGTTAGTTTCCCCTGCTTTTTGCATCATTTGCGTTGTGCTCGGAAAGTGTTTTGGAAAAGTAATGTTCCGAGGTTCCGTCTTTTTTCGTCACGTAGAAAAAGAAGTCGTGCTTCGCTGGATTGACAACCGCCGCAAGCGATGCCCGACCCGGGTTTGCGATTGGTCCCGGCGGCAATCCAGGGTTCGTGTACGTATTGTACGGACTTTTTACCTTCAAGTCGTCATACGTCAGCCGATCACGTTGCTTGCCCAGTATAAACTGCACGGTAGCGTCTGCCTGCAACGGCCACTTGTCCCGGATGCGGTTGAAATAAACACCCGCGACGAGCGGACGTTCTTTGTCCACGGTCACTTCCCGCTCGACGATGGACGCAAGATTGACCACTTCGTCCATGGTCAGCCCACGCTGCTTGATCAGCTCGTTCCATTCCGGCTGCCATTCCTTGGCAAACTGAGCCAGCATGCGGGACACGACATCATGGGCCGTCGAATCTTTTTTCACTTCGTACGTCTCCGGGAAAAGGTATCCTTCGAGGCGGTGCTTCCGGTTTTTATCTTTCGGAATTTCCGCTACAAAAGCAAACTCGGGGAACTCTCCTTCATTCACTTCTTTCAGGAAGGCTGCTTTTTCCACAATTCCTTCCTTGTCCAGATGCTCGGCAATCTGCTCAATATTCCAGCCTTCCGGGATCGTAAAACGCTCGGCGTTGACGACCGTTTTTCCCTCGGCCATCGCCGTGAGCATATCGTCAATGGCTTGTCCTGTTGTAAACTGGTATTCTCCCGCTTTCAGCTGCGGTCCCACGCCTTTGTACTTCACGTAATACTGGAACAGATCGGCATTGCGGATAAGCCCTTGCTCTTCCAGCAGTCTGCCGATTTCCCGCGCGGAAGAACCGGTGGGGATCGTCACGTTTTTGGCTTCTTGCGGACCATCTACGGGTTGCAGCCCGTTGTACACGTACCACGCTGCCCCTCCTGCGGCCAACAAGCCAATGAGAAACAAGGCGACGAGCCACATGACAATTCGTCCGCCCCGTCTGCGCCGATACGTGGCAGGTCTTTCCGATCTGAAATCAGACTTCGCTGACATTGGTTTCAAGCTAGAAATCCTCCCTTTAGGGTCTCTTCTCTCCATCCCGTCTATTATACAAGAGCTGACTTTCGCTGTCACTGTATACGATTTTTTGGCGAAAAGAGAAGAATTGGGAGGATTTCTGCTCAAGACCCGATTAGAACCAGCGGGCCGTCACTGTTTTTTTGCGGGTGTAGAACTGCACCCCATCCGTTCCGTTTGTGCCCAAATCGCCGTAAAACGACGCCTTGTTGCCTGCAAAAGAGAAAAACGCCATCGGAGCCGGAACATTCACGTTCACCCCGATCATTCCCGCGTCGATATTTTCACGGAAATGCCGCACATGCTCTCCCGATGTTGTGTAAAGCACGGCTCCATTGGCAAAATCCGAGCGGTTCGCCAGCTCGATTGCTTCATCCAGGCTTTTGACACGAACAATGCTTAAAACGGGAGCGAAAATTTCGTCCTGCCAGATTTTCATCTCCGGCGTCACCCCGTCAAAAACGGTCGGCCCCAAATAGTAGCCGTCCGGCAGCTCCTGCATCACGCTTCTGCCGTCCAGCAGCAAACGCGCTCGCTGCGCCTCCCCGCTCTCAATGTATCCGAGCACACGCTGGCGATGGGCGTCCCGAATCAGCGGAGCAACGAACGCCTCCTCGTCTTGCGTATCTCCTGCTTTCAGCTCCTGCGCGGCTTCCAGCAGCTTTGCGGTAAATTCATCCGCGATGTCTTCCATGACACATACGACAGACGTCGCCATGCACCGCTCTCCCGCGCTGCCGAAAGCGCCGTTGATGATTCCCTGCACGGTTTTCTCCATGTGGCAGTCTGCCATGACGACCGCGTGGTTTTTCGCTCCCGCCAGCGCTTGAACCCGCTTGCCATGAGCTGCTCCGGTTTTGTAGACATACTCGGCCACCGGCTGGGAACCGACGAACGAAACCGCTTTGACGAGCGGATGGACCAGCATGCCGTTCACGACGTCGTGGGCGCCGTGCACCATGTTCAGCACGCCTTTTGGCAATCCAGCCTCCATCATCAGCTCAACCAGTCTTTCCGCAAGCAGCGGCGTGCGCTCGGATGGCTTCAGCACAAACGTGTTGCCGCACGCCAGCGCCAGCGGAAACATCCAGAGCGGGATCATCATCGGAAAATTGAACGGAGTAATTCCTGCCACGACTCCGAGCGGATAGCGGTACATGACGCCCTCGATTCCTGTCGCGATTTCCGGCAGCGATTGTCCCATCATCAGTGTAGGAGTGGCTGTCGCAACCTCCAACGCCTCGATCCCGCGCTGTACCTCGCCACGGGAGTCTTTGATGTTTTTGCCGTTTTCTTGCGTAATAATGACAGCCAGCTCTTCCGCTTCCTGCACAAGCAGTTGATGATAGCGGTACAAAATCCGCGTGCGATTGGGCACGGGCGTTTTGCGCCACCAGGAAAACGCTTCGCTCGCCGCCTTCACAGCCTGATCGAGTTCTTCCCGGGAAGACAGCGGAACCTGCGCGATGACTTCGCCTGTGGCTGGATTGATGACGGCTTCCGATTTGCCGGAGCTGCTTTGCACCCACTCTCCGTTGATGAAGTTTTTTACCTCTTTGACTGCTGTAACCATGAACAACTCTCCTCTCTCGTGGCACTACGCCTGAATTTTCCGCTGTGCGGCTTGCACGTAGGAATACAGCGCCGCCATGTCCTGCTCGCCGAAGCCCGCTTGCTGCGACTTCTCGTACAGGCTGATCAGCTCGGCTGTGATCGGCAAATCCAGACCAGCCTGCTCGGCCATCTCCTGGGCGATTTTCAAGTCTTTCAGCAGCAAATTCAAGGAAAAGTGCGGCGCAAAGTCGTTGGTTGCGATAAAGCTTTTATAGTTGCGCTCGTAGATGCGACTCTGTCCGTAGCTGACATTCAATATCTCGAACAGCTGGTCGAGGTCGAGCCCCATTTGCGCCGCCAATGTTACGCCTTCACTGACCGCAGATGTATAAAACCCGATCAGCAAGTTGTTGATCAGTTTGACCGCCGTTCCGCTGTCGACTCTCGCCCCGACGTGAAAAATATTTTGACCGAGCGCAGCGAATATCGGCTGCATCTGGTCGAACAAGTTCTTTGGTCCGCCCACCATGATGGTCAACGTCCGATTTTTCGCCCCAATGACTCCGCCACTGACAGGAGCAGCCAAATAGCCGACTCCTTTCGCTTGGCAAGCCACTGCCAGCCGCTCATTCAGCCCAGGTGTCACGGTGCTCGTATCCACGAGAATCTGCCCTGCTCTCGCATGCTCCAGTATCCCGCCCGCTCCGGTGTAAACGCTCTCAACAATCCCCGGCGAGGGCAAGCTCGTCAAAACGACCTCTGTCTGTTTCACAACCTCTTCAATCGTCAGTCCCGCAACTCCGCCAGCGGCCGCAAACTCCTTTTCCGCGTCTGGATTGACGTCGAAGCCATATACCGCATACCCGCTGCCAAGCAAGTTTTTGGACATAGGCATCCCCATATTGCCCAGACCAATCATGCCAATTGCAGGCAAACTCGACATAGTGAACTCCTCCTTTTTTCTAAAAGATGAGGGGTTAGACGGATGCACTACGGCAGATGCCTCTGTCTGTTCCTGAGTCTAGCGGTCACTCCGCCTATCCCTAAATCAAAGGCGCTCTTTACTTCTCCTAATCGTAGGCACACCCGCCCCTCCTAAGTTCAGGACGCTATTTGCCTCTTCCTAGGTCGCAGACACATCCGCCTCGCCAAGTCCAAGGCGCTTTCTCCCTCTCCTAAAATCGCAGGCACGCCCCGCCTCCCTATGTCCCGGACGCTCTTTGCCTCTTCCTAGTTCGCAGACACATCCGCATCTCCAAACCCAAGGCGCTCTCTACCTCTTCCCTAAATCGCAGCGACATCCCGCCTCTCCCCCCTCCAGAAAGCAAACTCCGTGCCACGACGTTTTCACCGCTTCATCCTTGCTTTCTTTCGACCAACTGTCCAAAAAACACAAAAAGTGTCTAGACAATTACACCGAATCGTCTAGACACTTTTTAATCGCCGCCCCCGTTCTGCTACCTATCAGCTAATTTGATACTTGCTCAGCTTGTTGTAAAGCGTTGCCCGGGAAATGCCGAGCTTTTTGGCTGCTTTCGACTTGTTCCCTTTCACTTCATGCAGCGCTTCCAGAATACGCTTCTTTTCCGCCAAAGCCCCCTCTGCTCCGCCTCCATCAGCCTGACTCAGCGGCGTCCCGGCTTGCCGATCACGCTGGGGCAAGGCTGCTTCGGCAAAGCCTGTTCCCCCGCAAAAGACCGCAGGCAGGTCACTCGTCCGTATCCGATGGTCCTCCGACAAGGTGACAAGGCGCTCAACTGTGTTGACCAGCTCGCGTATGTTGCCAGGCCAATCGTAGTTGATCAACAGTGACATGGCTTCTTTGTCGATGTCTTTTGGCGGCATGTTGTTTTTCTTGCTGAGCGCCTGCAACTGGGCCGCGATCAACAAAGGAATGTCCGTTCTTCTTTGCGCCAATGGAGGAATGACAATCGGAATGACGTTCAGGCGGTAATACAAATCTTTGCGAAAAGTCCCCTCCCGCACCCTGTCTTCCAATGAATGATGCGTAGCCGCAACCAGCCGAAAATCGACGGGAATGCTCTTGATTCCCCCGACGCGTTCCACCTCGCGCTCCTGCAAGACCCGCAAAATTTTCGCTTGCATGTGCAGCGGCATGTCGCCAATCTCGTCCAGAAAAAGCGTTCCTTTGTTTGCCAGCTCGAACTTGCCCGGCTTTCCGTCTTTTTTCGAGCCGGTAAAAGCGCCTTCCTCGTAGCCGAACAGCTCCGACTCCAGCAAATTTTCCGGGATGGAGGCACAGTTGACGATTACGAGCGGGCCATTTTGGAACGGGCTTAGCGAGTGAATCGCTTTGGCAAACAGCTCCTTGCCCACTCCGCTCTCCCCGTTCAGCAAAATCGTGGCAGACGTCTGGGCCGCTCGCCGCGCGACTTTTTTCGCCTCTGCGATCGCTTCGCTCTCCCCGATAATCTGGTCAAATGTCACTTTGTTGTTTTTCGGCCTAGGCGCCTCGATCACAATTCGGCTATCCCCGATTTTCTCGTGCAGCACTTGCATGCGGTCAAAAATTTGGTACAGCTCCGACACCCCTTCAAAAATCAGCATGCCAACGGCGCCGATGACCCGGTTTTCTTTCCAGATCGGGATGCGGTGAACGACCATATCCTGCCCGAGCAGTCTGTGCGCCTGGTTTCTTTCCGGTATTCCGGTTTGCAGCACGACAGGCAAGCGCGTATTTTCGATCACCTCTTCCACGTAACGGCCGATGACATCTTCTTTTCGCACGCTGATAAATCGGCAGTACGCATCGTTCATCATGCGGATGTAGCCGTGCTCATCCACGATCGTAATGCCCTCGTACGCTGTATCGAAGCACACCTTGAACCATTCGATTGAATTTTCCAACTCCTGTATCCGTTTTTCGGCTTCCTTGTACTTTTCCCAAATCAGTTCGGAGCCGTACTCGATTAGGCCATCCATCTCGCTTTCTCCTCTCTGTTTGACTTCGGAAGCAAACAGCCTTGCCGATAAAAAAAGAGAGGGCATCTGCCCTCTCTCGTTGTTAAATCCCGTCTTTCTCCAAATCAGCAATCAATGTTTCGAAGGTAGCTTCTACTTGCTCCCACTCTTCGTCGTCTTCGATTGGCTGAAGCATGTCTGTACCGTCATAGCGCAGGAAGTGAACCTCGTACTCTTCTTCTTCCTCCTGATCGACTGGAACGAGCACCAGATAGCTGCGGTCTTCGATATCAAAAATATACATGATCCGAAAATCTCGCGGCTCCTCTGTTCCCTCTTCTGTCAGGGCAATCACGTCGCCTACTTCAAATTCTTCCATCATCTCTTCACTCACTTAGGGTCACCTCGATTTCGCGTCCAAAAATCCTTGCAGGATCAATGTGGCCGCCATTTTGTCAATTACTGTTTTGCGCTTTTGGCGACTGACGTCCGCAGAAATCAGCATACGCTCTGCTGCCATCGTCGTCAAACGCTCGTCCCACATGTGGACAGGAAGAGATGTCCGTTCCTCCAAAAGCTTGCCAAATGCCTGGCACATCTCGGCGCGCGGCCCGATTGTGCCATTCATGTTTTTCGGCAAGCCTACTACGAAAGCACCTACTTGATATTGCGCTACCAATTCCTGAATGCGGGCAAAGTCTTTTTCCTTGGACTGCCGCTTGATGGTCTCCACCCCTTGGGCGGTCCATCCCAGCTCATCGCTGACAGCAATTCCAATCGTCTTGTCGCCTACATCCAATCCCATCAATCGTGTCATGTTCAAGGTCTACTTGCGCTCGGACAAGTAAACGGTCACCAACTCTTCTATGATTTTGTCCCGTTCCAGTTTGCCAATCAGGCTGCGCGCGTTGTTGTGGCGAGGGATAAACGCCGGGTCGCCAGAAAGCAAGTAACCGACGATCTGGGTGATCGGGTTGTATCCTTTTTCTTGCAGGGCTTGGTAAACCTCTGTCAATGTTGCCTGCACTTCCGCCGCATTCGCTTCCTTGGGCACCGTAAACTTCATGGTATTATCCAACGAACTCACAATCAACACCTCGATTTCCTTCAAGACTTAAAGGTTGTATTGGCTTTTCGCTTCCATAACTTTATTCGACCCGGATGGAACCTACTCCTTGTCGATTTTGCAAAAATTGTTGGCGGGATTTTCGTTATTTCGCTACTGCCTGGCTTTTGACAAGCTCCACTACCGCATCCAATGCTTCTTGCAGCTTGGAAGGATCTTTTCCGCCCGCTTGCGCCATGTCAGGACGACCGCCGCCACCACCGCCGCAACGAGTAGCCACTTCCTTGATAATTTTTCCGGCGTGAACGCCTTGATCCATCAAATCTTTGGTGACACCTGCTACCAGGTTGACTTTCTCGCCATCAACAGAGCCAAGCACGATGACAGCAGAGCCAAGCTTGTTCTTCAGCTCGTCTACCATGCCGCGCAGGTTGTCCATGTCAGAAGCGGATACGCGTGCAGCGAGCACGTTCATGCCGTCTACCTGCTTCAGCTGATCGGTCAGTGATGCCGCTTCGATGTTGCCCAGTTTCGCGCGCAACGATTCGTTTTCACGCTGCACTTCTTTCAGCTGCTGCTGCAAGCCTTCCACACGTGCAGGCGCTTCTGCCAGTACAGGTGCTTTCAGTGCGTGAGCCACTTCTTTGAGCGTCGTGAACTGCTGGTTCAGGAACTGGTAAGCCCCGCGTCCTGTCACCGCTTCAATCCGGCGTGTCCCTGCGCCGATGCCGCTTTCGCTGACCAGCTTGAACAGTCCGATTTCCGCTGTGTTATTGACATGGCATCCGCCGCAAAGCTCGAGGCTGTAGTCGCCGACTTTGACAACGCGCACGACATCGCCGTACTTCTCGCCGAACAACGCCATCGCGCCCATCGCTTTTGCTTCTGCCAAAGCTTTGTTGGAGATTTCGACAGTCAGGTTCTCCCACACTTTTTCATTGACGATAGCCTCGATGCGCTCCAGCTCTTCTGCTGTGATCGCACTGATGTGAGTGAAGTCAAAGCGCAGACGCTCCGGTGCTACCAAAGAACCTGCCTGGTTGACATGCGTGCCCAGCACGTCTTTCAGCGCTTGGTGCAGCAAGTGGGTAGCTGTATGGTTTTTCGTAATCGCCAGGCGCGCTTCGCGGTTTACTTCCGCGCGGACTGTATCGCCTTTGCGCAGCGTTCCTGCTTCGACGATGACCGAGTGCACGTTTTGGCCCATTGGACCTTTTTGCACATCTGTCACGCGAGCTTTGACGGAGTCGGACACCAAATATCCTTCATCGTTGATCTGACCGCCGCTCTCTGCATAAAATGGCGTCTGGTCCAGAATCACTTGCACAGTCTGGCCTTCTTCCGCTTCTTCAGCCAATTGGTTGTCGAAAATGATCGCTTCGACTTTTCCTGTTGCTACCAATTCAGTATAACCAACAAACTGGCTTGTAACCGTCAATTCGGACAATGGACCTCCCTGGATTTGCATGCTGTCCACGTCTTGACGGGCAGCGCGGGCACGCTCGCGTTGTTCCTCCATCGCCTTGTCGAAACCGTCGCGATCTACGCTCAAGCCTTGCTCGTTCGCGAAGTCTTCTGTCAAGTCAACCGGGAATCCGTACGTGTCGTACATTTTGAATACGTCTTGTCCGGACAGTTGGGTTTGGCCGCTTTCTTTTGCTGCCTTCACCATGTCGGACAAAATAGCCAAGCCATCGTTCAATGTTTCGTGGAAGCGCTCTTCCTCGGCACGGATGACTTTTTCAATAAACGCGCGTTTTTCTACAACCTCTGGGTAGAATTCGCCCATCATGGTGCCGACTGTTTCTGTCAGGCTGTACAGGAACGGTTTTTCCACACCCAGCTTTTTGCCCATCCGCACAGCACGGCGCAGCAGACGGCGGATGACATAGCCGCGGCCTTCATTGGAAGGAAGCGCTCCATCCCCGATGGCAAACACAACCGTACGCGCGTGGTCAGCGATCACTTTCAGCGCTACGTCAAGCTCAGGGCTTGTCTTGTATTTCACACCCGAAATCGCGCTCGTTTGCTCAATCAGCGGGAACAACAGGTCTGTTTCAAAGTTGTTGTCGACACCTTGGATAATGGACGCCATCCGCTCCAGCCCCATGCCAGTATCAATGTTTTTCTTGGGCAGTGGCGTGTAGGTGCCATCCGGGTTGTGGTTAAACTGGGAGAACACCAGGTTCCACACTTCCAGATAACGCTCGTTCTCGCCGCCCGGGTACAGTTCCGGGTCGCTTGGATCGTTGCCAAACGCTTCGCCGCGATCGTAGAAAATCTCCGTGTTCGGGCCGCTCGGACCTTCACCGATATCCCAGAAGTTGCCTTCCAGACGAACGATGCGCTCCTCGGGAACTCCGATTTTTTTGTTCCACAGCTCAAACGCTTCCTCGTCTTCCGGGTGGATTGTGACGGAAAGCAGCTCTGGATCGAAGCCGATCCATTTCGGGCTGGTCAAAAACTCCCACGCCCACTCGATCGCCTCTTCTTTAAAATACTCCCCGATGGAGAAGTTGCCCAGCATCTCGAAGAAGGTATGGTGGCGAGCCGTCCGGCCAACGTTTTCAATATCGTTGGTACGGATTGACTTTTGCGAATTGGTGATGCGCGGATTGTCCGGGATGATGCGTCCGTCAAAATACTTTTTGAGCGTCGCTACACCACTGTTGATCCACAGTAAGGAAGGATCGTCGATTGGCACCAGGGGAGCACTCGGCTCAATGCGATGTCCTTTTTCCACAAAAAAGTCAAGGAACATCTGGCGAATTTGATTGCCTGTCAGCTTCTTCATCTGCATTCTCCTCTATTCTGAAAATAAATAAAAAAGCTCCCATCCCCTCAGGGACGAGAACTGTTTTTCTCGCGGTACCACCCTGCTTACAGGCTCTCTTGCACGCCAAACGGCGCGACAGCCTGTCGCTTTATGGGCATCTAACGGTCCCAACCCGCCGGTTTTTGCCCGGTCTTAGGAGTAGCCTTCCGTTGCACTTCTTCTGAGCGCCCTCTCAACCGTGAAGCGCCCTCTCTGTAGAAGGTTTGCAGCGTACTCGTTCCCTCATTGATCAAGCCTGTACTCATCTGTTCGTATTATAAATTTTTTTCCTGACCCATGTCAACTTTCATGCATCATCACAGCGATTCGGCTGATGACAACTTTGCAAACGGCGAGTACGGGCACAGCCACGATCAGCCCGATAATCCCTCCGATCGTCTCCCCGACAAGCAAGGCCACGATAATCGTCAGCGGATGCAACTGCAAGGAGCGCCCCACGATGTTCGGCGACAGGATGTTGCCTTCCAGCACTTGAATGACGAGATTGACGGCGATCACGAACAACAGCATTTTGGTCGAAATCGTCAGCGCGACGACAATCGCAGGCGCCGCCCCGATCAATGGCCCGATGTAAGGAATGATGTTCGTCAAACATACCACAGCGGCGAGCACGAACGGATACGGCATGCCGATCAGCCAGTAGCCGAGATAAGCCAGCACCCCGACGACCAACGCAACGATCATCTGGCCGTGTATGTAATTCCCGAGCGATTCATTAATGTCCCGCAGGACGACCAGCACTTGTTTGCGGTACGGCTTCGGAACGATGGACATGCCTGTTTCGTGCAGTTCCTTCATGTCTTTTAAAAAATAGAAGGCAATAAACGGGACGATCGCAAAGGCAAACAGCTTGCCCAGCGACTGGCGGGCATTGTTGACGAACTTGGTCACGGAGTGGGACATCCCTTCCTGCGACTGGATAATCACCCGATCCACCCCGTGGGAGATACTGTCTGGCAAAAAGTATTTGTGCGCCTCCCATTCGCTCATCCACGTGTAGTACCAGTCCATCAGCCGCGGCAAGTCATCGGACAGCTCCACGAGTTGATTGGTAAAGACGGGAATCGCGTTGATGACCGCAATCGTAATCACCAGTACAAAGGAAGCGTAAATCAGCAGAACGGCCATCAGCCGCGGGACTCTGCGCTTTTCCAGCAGCTGCACGACCGGATGAAGCAAATACGCAATGACCAGACCCAATATAATGGGAATCAGCACTTCCTCCAAAAGGGCGAACAACTGCCCGAGGACCGAACGGAGCATCCACAGCAGATTGCCGATGACGAGCAGCGCAATCAACCAGAGAGCAGCCGCAAAAAGGCGGCTACGCCGCAATTCATCCACGAAGGACACCTCCTCTCCATTTCCATTAGGGTGTGTTCTTCGTACAAAATTCATGTAACCTATTGACACCTTCCAAGCATCGATAGTAGTATGGAGTTACAAGAGGATATCTCCAAAGGGGAGTAGCTTTTTCGCAACATAGTCGTCATTACGGGAGAAATCCCCGGCTATGTTGGCAACATTTTTCTAATGTTGTAAGCAAGACCTTTGCCTAACAGGTAAAAGGTCTTTTTCTGTTTTCAAACGACCTTCGCCTGTCCAGGGAAAGGTCGTTTTCTTTTGTGCCCCTTTACATACAATATGGGAGGTATCTAGAAAACGGCCCGGTGGATGACTCATTTTTCCAAACAGGAAGAGGAGGAGGAATTGAACATGGAACTATTGTTACAACCTGAATTTTGGTCGGCGCTGCTTGCGATCATCGTCATCGACCTGGTCTTGGCCGGAGACAACGCGATTGTCATCGGGATGGCTGCACGCAACCTTCCAGCCCATCAGCAGAAAAAAGCGATCATCTGGGGAACGGTGGGCGCGATTATTATCCGGGCTTTGGCAACACTTGCAGTAGTGTGGCTGCTGAAAATTCCGGGCTTGCTGCTCGTAGGTGGCTTGATTCTGTTGTGGATCGCCCTCAAACTGCTCGTCTCCGATGACGGTCACGAGAATATGAAGGCAAGCGGAAGTCTTGGCGCAGCGATCTGGACGATTATCGTAGCGGATACCGTAATGGGTCTGGACAACGTTATCGCTGTTGCCGGTGCCGCACATGGCGACTTTCTTCTGGTGATCATCGGACTGATCATTAGCGTTCCGATCATGGTCTGGGGAAGCACGATGATTTTGAAATTCATGGAGCGTTTCCCTGTCGTGATTTACGTCGGTGCGGGCGTCCTCGCTTACACGGCTGCAAGCATGGTAACGAGCGAGAAGTTTTTGGCCCCGTTCTTTACCGCTTATCCGTGGGTCAAATGGGTGTTCATCGTTGCCGCTGTCGTCGGCGTCCTGCTGATTGGACGCATGAAAAGCCAGCAGCAAAAACGACTCGCCGAACAAAACTGACAAATAAACGTAGGCTCCGTCGCCATCCGTGCGACGGAGCTTTTTTCTGCACAAAAAAAAGCACCCGAACTCATACTATGTTCAGGTGCTTATGAACGTTCCTGTGAGCGTCATCCCCCGTTAACGGGTTACGGCGCGCATCAGCTTGCGCCCTGTCTTCAGCATGCGCGTCACATCACGCATGGAAAACGGCAGCTGATTCCAATTCAGTGAAAACCGACTGCGGCGGCGCGGAGCCATCAAATAGCCAATGACAGCCACAATTCCGCTTGTGGCAAGGACGCGCAAAAGGCTTCGTGTAAACAAGCGTGCCACCTCCAGTTGTTTTTCCTGCGTAAGCAGTTGCTACATGTTCAGTTGAGCAGAGACAGTTTGATCTTCAATAAACAGATCGTTGAGCGAATGCAAAGAACCGTCTTCTTCCACCTGGTAGACAGAAGCAATCTGCTCGTTGGAAACGCTCATTTCTATAAAGCAATTCCAGCAGTAGTATTGATTGGTTCCAATCTTCCCTACGTCTTTGGAACTGCAGTTCGGGCAAATGACACGCATCACGCTTTTCCTCCCTTATCACGCCTGGATACGAACAAAGTCCGGCACGATCAGGTTTTCTTCCCCGATGATGACGGAAGCTGGGGCAGACAAACGCTTGCGACCTTCTGTCACGTCCGCAAACCAGCCATTGGACAGTTCGTACCCTACAAGTTTCTCCCAGTTCGATGAAAAGTAAACATCTTCCAGCCTGCCAAGGAGTTCTCCGGAAGCGGTAATGACCGCTTTTCCTTTTAGCTTTGATTTTCCCGTCACGATGCCGACAGGCTCAAATCCGGCGAGATGAGGCAAGGGCGTGATTGCGTTTTTACCCGATACGGTAAGGCAGGATTCCCCTACCGCATGAATCTGTTCGGTAGGAATGTAGGTGCCAGAATGGAACCAACCCTGTTCGCTCAGCAAGACTCCTCGTACATGCCAAGTGGAGTCGCAAAGAATGTCACGAACGGTGCCGAGCGTCTCTCCCGTCTGGAGGCAAACTACTGGCAAACCGACTGCATCCATTGCCTTGCGCATGTGGGACATCCCCCTTCCGCTCCTTTAGTATCGGGCGAAACGGACATGTCCATTCGGCGCAAATGGTTCCAGCTTTCAATCCTGCTTGAGCCGTTCTTCCAAAAAGCTGTACCGCACGCCTTCCTCGTCCGTTTCCACGGCTGCGCGAAAAGCATCTGGCTCCCCGCACATAATGAGGAAAGACTTGCTCCGGGTAATGCCCGTATAAACGAGCTTGCGCCGCAGCATCCGGTAATAGCTTCTGACAAACGGCATGACTACGATCGGAAATTCGCTCCCCTGTGATTTGTGTACGGAACAGCAGTAGGCAAGCGTCAACTGATGGTAATCGGAACGCTTGTACACCACTTCCCGATTGTCGAAGGCAGCGACCAGCATTTCCTGGTTTTCTGCGTTCTCATTCGGGAAAAAAATCGCAACAATTTCACCCATATCGCCGTTGAACACCTGTTCCTCAGCATTATTCACCAGTTGCAGGACTTTGTCGCCAGTGCGAAACGTCGTGTCCCCGAAGGTCACTTCCCGTTTTTGCGGCGTCTTTGGATTAAACAGCTCCTGCAACTCTTCATTCAGCCGGTTCACCCCGGCATTTCCTTTATAAATAGGTGCCAAAACCTGTACATCTTTTGCCGTATATCCTTTTTTTACGGCTCCAGAGCAAATTTGTTTCACTGCTTCCGGAACTTCTTGTGGCGAACTTGTGAAAAATCGCCGATCCGGTGTCGTATCGAGCAAATCTGCCGGGACGTTGCCTTTGCGCACATCGTGGGCGAGCCGGATAATCGTCGACTCCTCCGCCTGCCGATAAATCTCCGTAAGCTGGGCCAGCGGCAACAAGCCGGAGCGGATCATATCGAGCAGGACGTTTCCCGGGCCGACGGACGGCAGCTGGTCGGGATCGCCGACCATAATAATTTGCATCTCATCCGGTACGGCACGGAACAACTGGTTCGCCAGCCAAATATCGACCATCGACATTTCGTCCACAATCAACAGCCTGCCGCGAATCGGATGCTCGGCGTCGTGCTCGAAGCTCTCCCCTTTGTAGCCGAGCAGGCGATGAATCGTCATGGCTGGCAAGCCAGTCGTCTCCGTCATCCGCTTGGCAGCCCGTCCGGTTGGCGCAACGAGCAAGATCGGAAAAGGATTTTCTTCGTTGTATTTTTTCAGGTCGAGTGACAGGCCGTGCAGCTGCGAAAAGACGCGGCAAATCCCGCGAATTACCGTTGTTTTCCCCGTTCCCGGTCCCCCCGTCAAAAGCATCAGCCCGGATGTAATCGCCTGCTCGATCGCGTCTCGCTGCGTCTGGGCGTACGTGATACCCAGTTCATCCTCTACGGCTCCCAGCGCACGGTAAAATTCAGAGGTAGGAAACGAGCCGAATGAGTCCCGCTGCGCGAAATGACGCAGCCTTTTTGCCAACCCAAGCTCGGCAAAAAACAAGGAGGGCAAGTACACGCGCTCGTCTTCCCAGGCAATTTTGCTCGCGACAAACATGTCCTCGACCGCACGGGTAATGTCTTCTGCGACAAACAGATGTCCGCCGCATTCCAAAAGCAGTGCCAATGTTCTTTCGCAAAGCTCTTCGATCGGCAAATAAACATGGCCTTCCGAATAAGACGCTTCCTGGAGCACAAACAGCGCCGCTGCCTTGACGCGCTCTTCCGAAGATGCGGCTATCCCGGTAGCACGCGCGATATCGTCCGCCCGCTTGAAGCCGATCCCGACGATATCTTCGATCAGCCGGTACGGTTCTTCCTTGAGCACAGTCATCGTCTCCAGCTTGTACGTCTGGTAAATTCGCAACGCCATGTTCACGCCAATCCCGAAGTCGTACAAAAATACCATCGCGCTCTCCAGCGAACGATGCTCCAGCACAGACTCGTAAATGATTTTGGCGCGCGATTCGGAAATCCCTTGAATTTCTGCGAGCCGCTCCGGATAATCGGCGATAATCGCCAAGGCATCTACGCCGAGATGTTCCACGATTCGTTTGGCCATTTTTTTCCCGATGCCCTGAAACAGTCCACTGGCCAAATACCGCTCCACGCCCGACAATGTCTTCGGCGTCTCTCGCTCGTATCGCTTCGCCACGTACTGCTGCCCGAAGCGAGCATGCGTTTTCCACTCGCCGTAGAAGGTGTATAGCTCATCCGGATGAGGACGAGGGAAGTTGCCGACAATAATGACTTCTGATTCTTTGATCGCTTCAGTAGTCTCCTCTATCTTTAGACGAATAACTCCGTACCATGTTTCTTCATTGTAAAAAATTTCTTGTGAAATAAATCCGCGAATATAGTTTTCCGCAAACAGGGAGATTGATTGTTGTTCTTCCATCTCACCTTCTCCTCTCTTGCTTGCTCCAAGCACGTTCAAAGTGGCACGAACAGAAAAATCCACTTTAACAGGGAAAGTGGATTTTTCTCGCAGTCATACGTTTTAAATTGTAAAGCGTTTTACTTGGTCTGACAACTGTTCAGCCATTTGCGCCAATGTTTCCGCAGCCGCCGTCATCTCTTGCGTCGTCGCGGTCTGTTGTTCGGACGCTGCCGCTACCTCTTGCGTATCTCGTGCCGCCGTGTCAGCCAGCTCCGCAATTTTATCCGAGTGCGCAACCAGTTTGACCGTATCGCGATGAATCCCTTGGGCCGCCTCGTTCATCCGGTACACTTGCTGACTGACATCCTGGACGGCCACCAAAATTTGCTGGAAGCTTTCTCCGGCGATGGCTACTCCCCCTCTGCCTTCCTGGACGGCTTCGGTTGTCGTTCCCATCGCGTGCACCGCATCCAAAATATCGGTATGAATCGCATGGATCAGCGAAGCAATTTCTTCTGCCGCATGTCCTGACTGTTCTGCCAGCTTGCGTACCTCTTGCGCAACGACTGCAAAGCTTTTTCCTTGTTCACCTGCGCGGGCAGCTTCAATCGCTGCATTCAGCGCAAGCAGATTGGTTTGATCAGAAATTTGCCGGATGATCGTAATAATTCCAATAATTTTTTCCGATTGCATTCCCAGTTCCCGGATGACTTGCTCTGTGTTCCTCGCATGATTTGTGATCTGATCCATTTCCTGAACAAGTTCTTTCAGCTTGCCTTCGCCATCTTGCGCCAAAAGGAACGCCTGCGTCGCATCCGCATTGACCCGCTCCGTGGAAGAGGCGATTTCTTGGATATCGCCGCCGATGTGCGACAAAGATCGAGTGGTATCCGATACGGTCTGTTTCTGCTGCTCCGAGCCCATGGCGATCTCGGTTGAAGCAAGCGAGATTTGCTCGGCAGCCCTGGCACTCTCTGCTGCACTCGCTGTCAACTCCTCGGATGCCGCCGCAACCTGCTGGGAGACACGCTGCACTTCACTCAGCATTTTACAAAACACTTCCATCATCTCGTTGTACATAGCTGACAGCTCGCCAAGCTCGTCCCCCGAACGGATTTTCGCACGCTTGGTCAAATCTCCCGTCTCGGCCATTTTCATCGCTGCGACCAGCTCTTTCAGCGGACGAACCAGCCTGCTGACGATAAAAATTCCGGTAGCCAGAGCCACGATTGCACTAATCAGGTTCAAAAGGAACATCATCGGACGGCTGCTCTCGATCGTCGCCAGCAAATCGTTCTGGTAGCTGCCAATCGCGAGAATCCAGCCGTTCGGCAACTCTTCGTACACGGTCAACTTCGTAGCTCCCTGGAACTCATACTCCAGCCAGCCGCTCTTTTTCGCCAGCATCTCTTGCATGAACGCTTCGCCCGCGAGCGATTTGTTTTGCACGTTCGGGTCCGGGTGGAAGATCGGGACTCCGCTGGCATCCGCGATATAGGCATAGCCAACCATGCCATTCGGCTTATAGTAGCTCTCTGCCACCTCGCGAATGATCTCGTCAATTTTTTGTCTATTGCTGTCGCTGATCGTTGTGTCCTGCGTGTAGGGAACCAGCTCCCGGGCCTTCATTTGGGTTATGTATTGCAAATCGGAAACGGTCAGTCTGTAAACCGCATTCCGTGCGTTTTCAAACTGGATGTACCCGACTACCATCAATGGAAGCATGGTCAGGAAGAGAATGGTAAGCACCAGTTTGTAGCGAATCGAGATACGTCTGGCAATCATGAATAATTCCTCTCCTTTTGCTGGACGAAAGCGCTTTCGTTCTTCCGGCCTGGTTCTACGGAATCATTCTAACATTGTTATCCACTATTAACCACAATTGCCACACAATTAGAAAATTTGGAGCGAAAAACAAAAGCAGATTGCTTTTTTTGCTTGCAATCTGCACCGAACTGTTATCTGTAGTTTTTCCTTTTATTCCCTCATTTTCCATGTGTGCTGTGGTACGCTGCGCCGTCAGCTCACTGTTGTCGACGACGTAGGAGCATAGCTGACAATTTCCAGTACAATGACGGTACTGAGTGCGATCGTTTGCCCCGACGGCACGGTAATGTCCAGCTTCCCTACTCCCGATCCACCCGGAGTATAAGTGGTAAGCCCGCCCATTTGCATGATCCCGTTAATGTAGACGTTATAGTAGCTATTGTTTGCCGGAAGGGTCGGGAGAGAGGTAGCCGTTGTACCCGCATCCGTTTGAAAGTCCCCTACATTTATGGTCAACGTCGCCGGTCCGACGACAAGAGCCAATGTTCTGCGAAAAAAGCGCGTCACGGTCGGAACCGCATTCGTTGTCGTCGTAGCTGTGACCACGATCTTCAGTATCTCAAGCGCCATCATCCGTCCTCCTTTTCGTTGCTACTCTATTTTATTGAGCAAGCTGCGAAGAAGTGTTGGACAAGTGACGTAATCATCCGCCTTATTTTCCGTCGCGAACGAACGCTACGATGCGGCAATGGCAATGAATTGCAGGACGATGCTCACATCTTTGCCTAGAGGCTCTTTTGTCAGCAGCCGCAGTCTGCCTTTGGCTACTTCATAGAGGACAGGAGGCTGGATCATCCCGTTGATAAACAAGTTCACCAACGAAACGCAGTCTGGATCAAGAATCCCGCTGGTCGTGTACGGCAACCAGGCGTCCTCGTCGGTGTAGACCCGCTTTGTCCCATCCGCGATCGCACAAAAGTAATGACAGTCCGCTTTCAGATGCGTTTGCTTTTGCTGCCTTTCTTGCTTTTCCAGCTCTGGCTCCGCACAAAGTCTGGTCGCCTTCTCTGCTTCGATTTTTTTCGCTTTTGCCTCAGATGCTTTGTCCGTGAACATACTCTCACCTTTTTCAACCGACGTCAGTAGTAGCGTATGTTTGCGAAAAGCCGTTGGAATCCGGCAGGCAACCATTTTTTGGACAGGAAAAAACCGCTCAGGGACATAACCCAAGCGGTTCGTTTGTCGTTGAAGGCTATTTGCTTCGGGCGAGACGGCTCACGATTTGCGCCACAGCCTGCGCTGCCTGTTTTGCTTCTTCTACCGTGTTGGTAATGCCAAAGCTGAAGCGGATGGCGGATCGGGCAATCTCATCGGCAAGCTTCATCGCCACGAGTACATGCGACAGTTCCAGCGACCCGGACGTGCAGGCAGAGCCACTCGCAGCTGCGATGCCAACCAAGTCGAGGTTCATCAGCATCGTCTCGGTGTGAACGCCAGGGAAGCTGACATTCAAAATATGCGGGAGCACATGCTCGGGATGACCGTTTACATGGTAAGCGATGTTCGCCTCTTGCCAAACCGCGAGCATGACTGCCTTCATCTGCTCGTATTTGGCTACCCGGTCCGCCCTCTCCTCTGCGGCAACCTTCGTCGCTTCTGCAAAGCCGACGATTCCCGCCAAATTCTCCGTTCCCGCCCGGCGCTTGCGCTCTTGGGAGCCGCCGTACAAAATCGGAGACACCGGAATCTTGCGTCCGAGGTACAGGGCGCCAACGCCTTTTGGCCCGTTGATTTTATGCGCGGACACGGACAGCATGTCCACAGGCAACTCGCTCACTTGAAACGGCAGCACGCCAAATGCCTGAACGGCGTCTGTATGAAAAATAATGCCTTTTTCCCGGAGGAAGTTCCCGATCTCTACGATGGGTTGAATCGTTCCCACTTCGTTGTTGCCGTACATGATCGACACAAGCACCGTATCGGGACGAACAGCCTGCTGCAAGTCTTCCATGCGGACAGAGCCTGTCTCATCTACGGGCAAATACGTGACGTCAAACCCTGCCTGCTCCAAATACTCGCAAGCGTGCAGGACGGCATGATGCTCGATTTGCGTCGTAATGACATGGCGGCCGCGTTCGCGCTGGGCCATCGCCCCGCCGATAATCGCCATATTGTCCGCTTCCGTGCCGCCGCTCGTAAAAATGAGCGATTGCGCTTCGGCACCCATGAAGCTGGCAATCGCATCCCGCGCTTGCTCCAATGCTTTGCGCGCCTCGCGACCGGCACCGTGGACACTGGACGGGTTGCCGAATACTTGCGTCAAATACGGAGTCATCGCTTCCAGCACTCGCGGATGTACCGGAGTCGTGGCAGCGTGGTCAAAATACAACATGTCAGACACTGTGTCACCTTCTACTAGCTTGGTAGCTGTTGCTTAAATGTAAAACATATAGTTATCGGAATGCCCGTCGTCTTCGAAGCTGATCAAATCCTGAAGCGAAGTCGCTTCCAGCACCGCAGAGATGCTGTCGCGAATGCGCAGCCACAGATGGCGTTTGGCCGGATCTTCTTCTTCTGCAAACTCGACCGGACTGATCGGTCCTTCCAGTACGCGGATGACGTCGCCTGCGGATATTTCGTCCGGCTGTTTCGCCAGCACGTAGCCGCCGTAAGCTCCGCGAATACTTTTCACCAATCCTGCGTTGCGCAAAGGCGCGATCAACTGCTCCAAATAATGCTCGGACAGGTCGTGCTTCTGGGCAATGCTGCGCAAGGAAGTCGGCCCTTCTCCAACACGGTTGGCCAGTTCCATCATGATCGTCAGTCCGTAGCGTCCTTTCGTAGAAATCTTCACGTAGCAACTCTCCTCTTATTCTTGGGTTTACCCACTCCCTTAGCTTACATGACTTGAGCGTCCTGGGACACACTAGCATCTTAGGGGGTGAAAGCAAAATGGCGACAAACAAACGCTCAGAACGAGGACGCAACCACCCGTCCGACACGTTGTACGAACAGCCTGCGGGCACCATTGCCCACAAAGCCCGCTACGGGGCGAGCGAACAGAGCAAACAGCCGAACGAAAACGGTGACTTGCCGAACAAACCCGGCGGAGACGTCCGCACCTAACTTCACCCTCCCCCTTTATTCGGGGGAGTTTTTCTTCGGCAATCCACGGTTATCCAGCTTTTGTCTCTCTTCCTGAAAACGCCGGATATGACGCTCATAGCCAAAGTCCTTTGGCTGGTAAAACGAATAATGTACACCGTCAGGCAGATACTGTTGGGGCACATAACCGTACGGATAGTCGTGCGGATACAGATATCCCTGACCGTGTCCCAGCTTGGCTGCGCCCTTGTAAGCCGAGTCTCGCAAGTGGATAGGAACCTGCTTGTGGCCGTCGGTGCGAATTCGGTCCAGCGCAGAGTTGATCCCGTTGTATGCGGCATTGCTTTTCGGAGCTGTAGCCAAATACGTCGTCGCTTGCGCCAGCGGGATTCGTCCTTCAGGCATCCCCACCAATTCTACCGCTTGGAAGCAGGCTACCGCAACCGAGATCGCCTGCGGATCGGCATTTCCAATATCCTCGGAAGCCGAGATGACCAGTCGGCGCGAAATAAACCGCGGGTCTTCTCCGGCATCGATCATCCTCGCCAGCCAGTATAGCGCAGCATCCGGATCGGAACCGCGTATCGACTTGATAAAAGCGGAAATCGTGTCGTAGTGGTTGTCGCCGCTTTTGTCATAGCGCACGGCGCGGCGCTGGATCGACTCGACCGCTACATCGAGCGTTACGGTCACTCTCCCGTCCGCTCCGGGCGGCGTCGTCATCACAGCCAGCTCCAAGGCGTTCAGCAAACGTCTGGCGTCTCCTTCTGCGTACTGGATCAAATGCTCCGCCGCTTCCTTCGTCACGTTGACAGACAGTTCCGCCAATCCGTTCTCTTCATCTGCGAGCGCGCGATCCATGACCTGCTGCAATTCCTCGTGCGAAAGCGACTGGAGCGAAAACACTTGCGAACGCGACAAGAGCGCCGGATTGACCTCGAAAAAAGGATTCTCCGTCGTCGCCCCGATCAAAATGATCGTGCCTTCCTCTACATAAGGAAGCAGCGCATCTTGCTGGGACTTGTTGAAGCGATGAATCTCATCGACGAACAAAGTCGTGCGCTGGTTGTCCATCACGAGTCTTTCCTTGGCCGCCTCAACGACTTTGCGAATGTCCGCCACTCCTGCCGTTACGGCGTTCAACTCGGAAAAATGCGTGCGGGTCGTCCGGGCAATCACTTTTGCCAAGGTCGTTTTTCCCGTCCCGGGCGGCCCGTAAAAAATGAGCGACGATACTTGATCGGCTTCAATCGCCCGGCGCAGGAGCTTGCCTGGCGCGAGAATGTGGGATTGGCCGATCACTTCCTGGATCGTCTTTGGACGCATGCGTGCAGCGAGCGGCTTTTGCTTGCTGCCGCCCTCTTCTTCATAAGCAAACGAAAACAGATCGTTCATGCTACCCTATCCTTTTATCGGCTGCCAGTCCAGCAAGTCACGCACGACGACGCTGGCCAAAATCAGGCCCGCTACGGACGGAACAAACGCGTTGCTCGCTGGAGGCTGCCGCACTTTGCTAATCGGTGAATCCGGGTTGGAAACGATTTTCTCACGCACATCTGTGCGCACGTTTACAGGAATCTCTCTTGAATAGACGACCTTGACGCCTTTGTAGATGCCTTTTTTGCGCAGCTCGCGGCGAATGACCTTGGCGATCGGATCGTAGCTCGTCTGGGAAATATCCGCTACTTCAAACCGGGTCGGGTCCATTTTGTTGGCAGCGCCCATGCTGGAGATAACCGGGATGTTGCGGCGTTTGGCTTCCTGGATCAGATGCAGCTTGGCAGACATCGTATCCATGGCGTCTACGATATAGTCGAGTTCATGGGCAAACAGCTGCTCATATGTCTCCTCGTTGTAAAACATGTTGAGCGTCACGACTTCGCACTCGGGATTGATCGAAGCGATGCGCTCCTTCATCAGTTCTGCCTTTTTTTGTCCAATCGTGTTCAGTGTCGCATGAATTTGCCGATTAATGTTCGTGATGTCAACGGCGTCCTTGTCCACCAGCACAAGCTTGCCTACACCTGTACGCGCCAGCGCTTCCACTGTAAAGGAACCGACACCGCCGACTCCGAGAACCGCGACGCAGCTATTTTTCATTTTTTCCAAACCTTCGGGACCGAAGGCCAATTCACAACGGGAAAATTGATGAAGCATCGTTCGTTTCACCTTTCATTCGCAAGTAAGATAATTGTCAATCGGAAAAGTAGGAATCACAAAGAAAAAAGGAGCCCCATTATGCCGTGTAGCTCCTTAGTTTTGAACCTGCTAATCGCAGGTGGGTGTCTTGCCCAACTGTTACAGACGTCCACTCGACGGAGGCATGCCTTTACAATTGCGGACGAAAAACTCCCTGAACAAACTTTGTGGCTCAAAACTATCGGATGTCACGAACATCGCAGGGCTTTGTAGATAGTATTACCAATGTATCAAACAGCAATGCAGTTGCGCAAGTCGATTACGCTTCTACCTTTTCTTCTGCTGTCACGATTGTTGCAATCGACAGCTCTTGCAGTTGTTTCGGAGCTACTACATCCGGCGCGTTGACCATCAGGTCGCTCGCACTTGCCGTTTTCGGGAACGCGATCACTTCACGCAGGTTGGTACGGCCAGCCAGGAGCATGATCAGACGGTCCAGACCGAGGGCGATTCCGCCGTGTGGAGGTGTACCGTACTCGAATGCATCGAGGAGGAAGCCGAATTGCTCATGCGCTTCTTCCAGTGTGAAGCCGAGCGCCTTGAACATTTTTTCTTGCACGTCGCGTTTGAAAATCCGCATGGAACCGCCGCCCAGCTCGTAGCCGTTGAGCACCATGTCGTACGCTTGCGCACGGATTTGGCCCGGATCGGTGTCGAACAGGTGCAGGTCTTCGTCTTTTGGACGAGTGAACGGATGGTGCAGGGCCACGTAACGTTTGGCATCCTCATCCCACTCTACCAGCGGGAAGTCTACAACCCAGAGGAATGCGAACTTGCTGTGGTCGATCAGGCCAAGCTCCGCGCCCAGCTTGGAGCGCAGTGCTCCCAATGCGTCTGCAACCACTTTCGGCTTGTCGGCTACGAACAGAAGCAGGTCGCCTTCTTCTGCTTGGAGGCGCTTTTTCAGCTCGGTAATTTCTTCTTCTTTAAAGAACTTGGCAATCGGTCCTTTTACTTCGCCATCTTTGAAGCCCATCCAAGCCAAGCCTTTTGCTCCGTAGCGGGAAGCGAATTTGCCCAGGTCGTCTGCTTCTTTGCGGGAGTAGTGACCGCAGCCTTTTGCATTGATCCCTTTTACTTGACCGCCGCCAGATACGACAGAAGCGAACACTTTAAAGTCGCTGTTGACTACGAGGTCGGATACATCTGTCAGCTCCATGCCGAAGCGCACGTCCGGTTTGTCAGAGCCGTAGCGTCCCATCGCTTCCGCGTAAGTCAGACGAGGGAATGGCGTCACGACATCCACGCCGATCGTTTGCTTGAACACGTGAGCGACCATTTTTTCCATCATCGGCAAAATTTCGTCCATCGACAAGAACGACGTCTCGATGTCCACCTGGGTAAACTCAGGCTGGCGGTCAGCGCGCAAGTCTTCGTCGCGGAAGCAGCGGGCGATCTGGTAGTAGCGCTCCAGACCGGACACCATCAAAAGCTGCTTGAACAGCTGAGGGGATTGCGGCAGGGCGTAAAACTCGCCTGGATGCACACGGGACGGCACGAGGTAATCGCGGGCGCCCTCTGGCGTGCTCTTGTTCAAAATCGGTGTCTCCACTTCCAGGAAGCCGTTCTCGTCCAGGAAGTCGCGGAATGCTTTCGCCGCTTTGCTGCGCAGGAACAGGGAACGTTGCATTTCCGGACGGCGCAGGTCGAGATAGCGGTATTTCAGGCGAACTTGCTCATCTACTTCGATGTCGTCTTCGATTTGGAACGGAGGCGTTTTCGCGTCGTTCAAGATTTGAATGTCGGAAATATGAACTTCGACTTCGCCTGTTTTCAGCTTCGGATTGATTGCTTCAGGCGCGCGGTTGACTACTGTTCCTTTTACGACCAGAACGTACTCGCTGCGCACTTTGTCAGCCGCTTCCCAAGCCGCTTTGTTGTGCTCCGGGTTGAATACGATCTGCACGATTCCCGTACGGTCGCGGAAGTCGATGAAAATAACTCCGCCGAGGTCGCGGCGCTTTTGTACCCAGCCGTTCAATACGATTTCCTGTCCTACGTGTGCAGTTGTCACTTCACCGCAGTGTACGGTGCGATATTGCCAAGACATGATGATTTCCCCCACTTTTGCTTTGTTTTGTTAGTTGTTGCCTTGTACTTTTGCGGCAAGCGCAGCTACGAAATCAGCCTGTTTCAGTTCCTGCTGTTCGCCTGTTGCCATTTCTTTCAGAACGACGGTACCGTTTGCCAGCTCGGATTCTCCGATGATGGCCGTAAAGCGGGCCGAGAGGCGATCAGCCTGTTTCAGCTGCGCTTTCATTTTCCGGTCGAGGTAGTCCAGTTCGGCAGCCACGCCTGCTTGACGCAGTTGGTCGACGAGAATAAAGGCGCCTTGTTTGGCTTCCGGTGTCTGTACGACGACGAAGCAGTCAATACCGCCGCTAATCGGCAACTGCACCCCTTGTTTCTCCAGAGCGAGCAGCAAGCGCTCGATGCTCAGTGCGAAACCGATGCCTGGCATATCGTCGCCGCCCAGCTCTGCAACCAGACCGTTGTAGCGTCCGCCGCCGCAAAGCGTTTCCACCGCGCCGATTTCCGCCATTTTGATCTCGAAAGCCGTCAGCGTGTAGTAGTCCAATCCACGAACCAGACGCGGATTGACATGGTACGGAATGTCGAGAGCAGTCAGGTAGCCTTTCACTGCTTCGAAGTGAGCTGCCGATGCTTCGCTCAAGTAATCCAGAATGGAAGGTGCGTCTTTGGTCAATGTTTTGCATTTTTCGTTTTTGCAATCGAGCACGCGCAGCGGATTGCGATCAATCCGGGATTGGCAATCCTCGCACAGCTCGGAGCGTACGCCGTTCAGATGCGCCAGCAAATGCTCGCGGTGGCGAGCGCGGTCTTCTACGGTGCCGACGCTGTTCAGCTCGACAGACAGCCCTGTCAGGCCAAGCTCCTGATACAGGCGAATGGCGAGGCCGATCACTTCTGCATCAATCGCCGGGTCGCTCGAACCGATCGCTTCTGCCCCGAATTGAACGAATTGGCGGTAGCGTCCTGCTTGCGGGCGCTCGTGGCGGAACATCGGCCCCAGATAGTACAGCTTGGTAGGCTGGTTGGGCGATCCGTACAGCTTGTTTTCCACGTAAGAGCGTACGACGCCAGCCGTCCCTTCCGGACGCAGCGTGAGCGCGTCGTTGCTGCGCGGATTTGCTACGCTGTACATTTCCTTTTCCACGATGTCCGTCGTCTCGCCAACGCCTCGCTGGAACAACTCCGTGCTCTCGAACAGCGGCGTGCGAATCTCCGCGTAGTTAAAGCGGCGGCACAAATCGCGGGCTTTTGCCTCTACGTAGTGCCACAACTCTACGGTACCTGGCATGATATCCTGCGTACCGCGGGGAATCTGGATTCTCGTCATTCCTCTCGAACCTCCATGTCTTTTGAAAAACTTGGGCTACGCCAAACCTCCAGGATCAAAGGACCTTTTCTATTTAGCCAAATAAAAAAGCCCCTCGCCTCCTGACATTTAGCAATTCGCCACATGTCAGGGACGAGAGACTGGTTATACTCCCGTGGTGCCACCCTGTTTGAACAGCCTTGTGTATCAAAGGCCATCCCACTTGATTAAGCCGTTAACGCCGGCGCACGCCTGCCAGTTACTGAAGGGAGAGGATTGCTCCTCGCTCGTTCACTGCGGTCTTCAGGGATGTCATTCACCAAGTCGTGATACGAAAGCACTCTCAGCCACGGCGCTTTCTCTCTGGTTATCCGGTTCGTTGGGTACTTGTTCCCGTCATCAGATCTGATTGTATCCAAAAGCTTAATGTGAATCATAGCAAACCAGCCAGCAGGCGTCAACAGGCGCTCCATAAAACTTTTTTTACTATGGTTTGCCGCGCGTTCAGCCTGCACCTGCGCTGCTTTTTTACGTAGTCGTTGCCCCTGCGTAGACTTCATCCAGATCGTGCAGCTTGTTTTCCACCAATGTTTTGTACGTGTCGTTGTAGGTTTTCGGGTCCTTCGGATTCGGAAAACGCTTCAGCTTGCCGCTGCCCGGCGCCATCAGCTTGGAAACCGCCCCGCAGCCAAGGCCGAGAATCGTCTGCACTTCTTCCATGATCATGATGTTGTAGATGCTTTCCTGCCCCGGTTTCGCATAGCCGACATTCTCCAGGTTACCCAAAATGTTTTTTTGGCGATACAAATAATACGGATCGTAGCCGTTTGCTTTCGTCCAGGCAGACGCCATTTCCATCATTTTGCCGATTTCGTCGCGACTGGCTACCTTGTAACGCTCCTTGTTCTGGGTCATTTCCGAAGCTCTCTTGAAGGAGAGCGTGTGCACGGTAAGCGACGCAGGCATCAGCTTTTCCACTTCTTCCAGACTGTGCGCCAGCTCGGCTACGCCCTCGTTCGGCAGCCCGATAATCAAGTCCATGTTGATATTGGTCAGGCCCATTTCCATGGCGAGATGGTACTTCTCGATCGTCTCCTCCACGGTATGGTGCCGCCCGATTGCTTTGAGCGTCTCTTGTGTAAACGATTGGGGATTGATGCTGATCCGGTCGACTTCCCACCGTTTCATCACATCGAGCTTTTCTGCCGTAATCGTATCCGGCCTGCCCGCTTCGACAGTCAACTCGCGCACGCCGTCCATGTGCGGGAAGCTGCGGTGCATCGTCTCGAACAGCTGGTTCATATCATCGGCGGTAATGCTCGTCGGCGTTCCTCCCCCGAAGTAGATCGAAGTAATTCGCTGGTCGTTTCTCGTCAGCCACTCGCCCATCTTTTCGATCTCGTAATGCAGTCCTTCGAGAAACGGATTGACCGAAGCCGTATGACTGCGGATCGCGTAGGCAGGAAACGTACAGTAGGCGCACTTCGTCGGACAGAAAGGGATGCCGATGTACACCGACAGCTCGCGGTCGATCTGGTACAGATCAGGCACGACGTGAAGCTGCTTGTCGACGATCTCCTGGAGCAGCTCCAGTTTGTACGGACGCAAAATGACATCCTGTTGCAGCCGCTTGTGCGCCTCTGCTTTCTCGACACCTGCCACGTTCAGCTGATGGAGCAGTTTGGTCGGACGGATTCCCGTCAAGATTCCCCAGCCTTGTTCGATTCCCGTATATTGTTCCAGCATGAGCAACAGCGTGTAGCACAATGCCTGCTTCGCTGTTTTGCGCATCGCCTTTTCATCGCGGGAAACGTACTCCCGCCTGACCTGGCGGCTGAGTCGAGTAGTTTTGTCATCCAGTTCTCCCGACGCCACTACACCCGAGCTGTCAGTGGCAAGCGCGAGCCTGATTTGCATATCGGCAGCGCCATCCCACTCCGAGACAAAAGCTAACGCAGGGTCTTCGTAAAACAGCGCAAGAATTAAGGAGAGTTCGCGTTCAAACGCGTGTCCCTCGCATTTTATTTGAATCATATGTGCTCACCTGCTTATTTAAAATGCCACACTCCATCATAGCTGACAGGCACAATCGCGGTCAACAGAGCGGATGGGCGGCATCTCAGGCGATTACTTCCTTTTCGGGTGTGATTGCGGCAAGTCTCGCATATTGACATAAAAATCTTGGGACATTTCTACATTTTGCCGTGACGATTCTTTCGCCAAATCGTCATGAAAGTCGACGGAAAAAAATTGTCGATTCAAGCCTTGCGCAAACGTTTCCTTGTTTGACTGCCTCACTGCAATTCCTCCTGCGTTTTTGTGGCTCTATCTGTTCTAGTATGGCCTTTTGCAACAAATTGCAACCAGCGGCACCTGGCAAAAGCTTTGTCGCTTCTTGCAGGAAAAACGAGAAACTGGCGCGAAGTGATTGTGTTGGCAAAAACATGAAAGAATCGACGCTTCGCCTCCCTCGCATTTTATCTGGAAAGGATGTCAAAAACGTGCTGTTACGTCAAAAAATCCTGGGGTCGCTCCTGGCTATCGCTTGCGCCATCTCCCTCCCCGTTTCAACTGCCTGGGCCGCCGGTTCTGTTCAGGTCAGCGTGGACAAGCTCAATGTCCGCTCCGGGCCGAGCCTTCAGGACGCTGTCGTCACCACGCTGCCAAACAAGACCGTGCTGCCTGTCATCTCTACCAAAAACGACTGGATTCAAGTCAAGCTGCATAATGGTCAGAGCGGCTGGGTGGCAAACTGGCTCGTCTCGCAAAACCAGCAGCCTGCACAAGCTCCGGCGAGTACGGCAGAGAGCACGACTACCAATCTCAACGTCCGCTCCGGCCCGGGCCAAACGTACCCGGTTGTGACGACGATCAACCCGGGAACCAAATACCCGATCGTGCAAAAAAACGGCGACTGGATCATGATTCAGCTAAATGGGACAAGCAAAGGCTGGGTGGCAGCCTGGCTGGTCAAGGACAGCTCATCCCCAGCGTCGCCAGGTTCCACGCAGGGAAGCGGAACTACTGCACCACAACAGCCAGGAGGCTCCGGCAATTCCGGGAGTGCCGTCACCCCGCCGAAGCCGACAGCCGTTCAAGGAGCAAGCCTGACACTGGAGTTCGCTCCCTACGTGTACCCTACGCCGGATGCCAGCGCTCCTGCCATCGGGCAGCTTCACGCTGGCGAGACGATCACGGTTTTATCGCAGCAAAACGGCTGGATTCAATTCCCTTACGATGGCGTCAACGCCTGGATATCAACGGACAGCAACAAGCCCGCGCAAGACACGACCACGTCTCCCGGACCAAACACCGATGTCAATTCCGGCTCGGCAAGCCAGCCGAGTCAGCCTGCCACACCTGCCGAACAGACAGCTACCGTGCAAACGGACGGGCTGAACCTGCGCAGCCAGTCCAATACATCCAGTGCGATTCTCGCTACGTTGCCTGTCGGCAGCAAGCTGAAGGTGCTGGAGAAGCAAGGCGAGTGGTATCGGGTGCAGACATCGGCCGGACAGACAGGCTGGGTAGCCGGATGGCTGGTCAGTGTCTCCGGACCAAATGTGCCGACACCAAGCGGGCCGTATGTCACGGTCATCAATCCGAATACGAACGTTCGCTCAGGTCCCGGTGCCGAGCACGGTTTGATTCGCCAAGTGCAGGCAGGGGAAAAATACAGCGTCGTGTCCAAAGAGGGCGACTGGTTCAAAGTAACGCTCAGCGATGGCTCGACAGGCTATATTGCCGGGTGGCTCGTATCGGCAAGCGGCGTGCCTGCCGTAATTCGCAGCCAAGATCTCGCCGGAAAGCTGATCGTCGTCGACGCAGGACACGGCGGCAACGACAACGGCGCAACCGGCAAAAGCTTTTCTACGCTGGAAAAAACCGTCAACCTGCAAGTTGCCCTGCTGCTGAAAAACAAGCTGGAGGCTTCCGGGGCCAAAGTCATCATGACGAGAGCCGACGACCGCAAGCTCACCTTGCAGCAGCGCGTGGATGTCGCCATCATGAACAAAGCGGATATTTTTGTCAGCATTCACCACAATACACATCCAAACACGGCGACCAACGGCTCCATCGTCTTTTTCTACTACCAAGGCAATTCCAGCAAGCTCGCGTCCCTCGTGCAAAACGAACTGGTGAAAGCGACGAGCTACAAAGATTTGCAATCCCGTTTTGGCGATTACTTCGTACTGCGGGAAAACTCCGTTCCGTCCATCCTGGCCGAGATCGGGTTCCTGTCCAACTACAACGAGGAGTTGCGCGTGCGCTCGGAGAAACAGCAGGATCTCGCCGCAGACGGCTTGTACAAAGGGATCGTCCAATACTTCAATACGCTGAACCCTCAGGGCGGCTGATTCCGGCTGCCAGACTGCGTAACAACGGGTTCCAAAACAAAACCCCCGTACCACGAGAGACGGACACACTGCTTGCGCGAATCGCCAGTGCGTCCCCTCCTTGGGCGGGGGTGTTTTCATTTTTTCGTAATAAGCAGTTTCACGCAAAAGAAAAAACGGTTGCCGCAGCAGCCGTTTTTCAGATATCTCGTAGTCTCAGTAACTCGGACGCCGCTCCCACGGCTCAACCTGTCCGACAATCGCCTGTGCTGCTTTTTGCCGGATTGCCGGAACCGTCCCGCACGCGGGCAAGCTTTTGCCGCTCGCGTCCCACCACTGTCACTCGATAGCCTTCTTTGGCAAGCCAGCGAGCTACCTCTGTCAGCATGCCGCTCGCCCCGATCACCAGCGCTTCCTGTGCCATTTTCCCCGCCTCCCCGTCTTTTCGCTTACGATTCTACGATCAGGGTGACAGGTCCGTCGTTGAGCAGACGTACGTCCATCATCGCGCCAAAACGCCCCGTCTCCACGACCAGCCCTTTTTCCCGCAGCTTGGCATTAAACAGCTCGTACAGCGGTTCAGCCTGCTCAGGGCGAGCGGCTGCCATGAAGTTCGGCCTTCTCCCTTTGCGGCAGTCTCCGTACAGCGTGAACTGGGACACCGATAAAATCTGCCCGCCCGTCTCCAGGACGGAAAAGTTCATTTTTCCTGCTTCGTCTTCAAAAATTCGCAGATTGGCGATTTTATCCGCGACAAAGTCTACTTCCTTTTCGCTGTCCTCGTGGGTGATTCCGACTAACAGCAACAGCCCGTGCTCGATTTGCCCGACTACCTCGCCAGCAACGGTCACGCTTGCTTCTTTCGTTCTCTGTACGACAACTCTCACGTCGATCCATTCCTTTCGTTTGGAAGCTCGCCGCTCACAATGACGCACGGCTGACCTAAACAAAACACCCGATCCAAAAACGGATCAGGTGCTCAATATGCGGCGAACCGAATAAATATCTTTAATCCGCTTGATTCGTTCCACAACTTTCAAGAGATGATCCACATTGCTGATCGAGATGGTCATATGAATCGTCGCCACCCGATTTTTATCTGCTTTGCCACTGACGGCAGCAATATTCGTCTTCGTCTCTGCGACGACTTGCAACACGTCGTTCAACAGTCCGCTGCGATCGTTGCCCGTGATCTCGATTTCCACGTTGAAGTTGTGCTTCTGATCGGTATCCCATTCGACGTCGATCAAACGCTCTGAGCATTCATCTGCGAGCACATTCGGACAGTCTTTCCGGTGCACAGACACACCGCGCCCTCTTGTAATAAAGCCGATGATCTGATCGCCCGGAACTGGTGTACAGCAACGCGAGATACGCACCAACAAGTTGTCTACGCCGCGCACTTTTACCCCGGACTCGCTCTTTTGCGCACGGTGAGCCGGATTTTGCTTGATCTCCGGGATGACCGGATTTTGCTCCTCCCGCTCGCGGCGAAGCTTGTCGAGCAGACGTGTGGCAATCTGGGAAGCCGTAATGCCGCCGTAGCCGACTGCGGCAAACATGTCCTCGGCCCCCTGGAAGTTGAATCGCGCCGCCGCTTCCTTCAGGTTGGTGTCCGTCATCGCTTCCTTCACGTCGAAGCTGCGCGATTTGATCTCCGCTTCCACCATCTGTTGGCCTTTGGCAACGTTCTCTTCCCGCTTTTCTTTTTTGAACCACTGCTTGATTTTGTTGCGGGCATGGGCGGACTTGGCCATTTTCAGCCAGTCCTGGCTTGGCCCGTACGAATGCTTGGAAGTAAGGATTTCGACGATATCGCCCGTTTTCATGGCGTAATCAAGCGGAACGATCTTGCCGTTTACCTTTGCCCCAATCGTCCGGTTTCCTACCGCCGAGTGAATGCGATAGGAAAAGTCCAGCGGCACGGAGCCTTTTGGCAGTTCGACTACATCTCCTTTTGGCGTGAACACAAAGACCGTGTCCGAGAACAAATCCTGCTTGAGGCTTTCCATGAACTCCTGCGCATTGGGCGCTTCCTCTGACCCGCCTTCGATAATCTCGCGCAAGCTGCCCAGCTTCTCGGCAAACGATCCTTGCACGACACTCTGGCCTTCCTTGTACGCCCAGTGGGCCGCGATCCCGATCTCTGCCGTCTGATGCATATCCCACGTGCGAATCTGCACTTCCAACGGCTCGCCTTTAGGCCCGATCACCGTCGTATGCAGCGATTGGTACATGTTGGTCTTCGGCATCGCGATATAGTCCTTGAATCTGCCAGGCATCGGCTTCCACAGTGTATGGACAATGCCCAGCACCGCGTAGCAGTCGCGAATGTCGTTCACAATGATCCGCAAGGCCAGCAAGTCATAAATTTCGTTGAACTGCTTGTTTTGCTTGGTCATCTTTTTAAAGATGCTGTATATATGCTTGGGCCGCCCCGATATTTCCGCCTCGATGTTCAGCTCGCCAAGCTTCTCCCTGATCGTATCCGATGCTTCGTTCAGGTAAGCCTCGCGCTCCACCCGCTTCTTTTGCATCAGGTTGACGATCCGGTAATACTGCTGCGGATTCAAATAGCGCAGCGCCGTATCTTCCAGCTCCCATTTGACGGAGGCAATCCCCAGCCGATGAGCCAGGGGCGCGAAAATCTCCAGCGTCTCATCGGATATTTCCCGCTGCTTCTCTTCGGACATGTGGCGCAATGTCCGCATGTTGTGCAAACGGTCTGCCAGCTTGATCATGATGACACGAATGTCCTGCGCCATGGCAACCAGCATCTTGCGGTGGTTTTCAGCAAGCTGCTCTTCCTTGGACTTGTATTTGATTTTTTCCAGCTTGGTTACCCCGTCTACCAGCAGAGCCACGTCAGGACCGAACTGTTGGCGGAGATCGTCAAGCGTAATGTCGGTGTCTTCCACTACATCATGCAAAAATCCGGCAGCGATCGTAACCGCGTCCATGTGCAGGTTGGCGAGAATCCCCGCTACTGCGATCGGGTGCATGATGTACGGAACGCCTGATTTTCTTATCTGCCCTTCGTGAGCTTTTTCAGCCAGCTGATAGGCGCGAGTAATCAGGTCCAGATCCGATTGTGACAAATAGGTGCTTGCTTTTTTTACTACCTCATCAATGCCGGTAATCATAGTTCCCTTCCCTTATCCTCTCATTGGAAAACTTGGCTTTGCCAAGCCTTATGTCACAGGCGAAGGCTTTGAGCGTATAAAAAAAATCATCTATAGAAGCCCTTTCGAACAAGTAGTTCTTCTGTAGCGGATGATTTTGGTGCGTCCTGCGTGCGGACGCTGGCAGTCTGCTCTTCCTTGGAAGCGGCAGACGAACATTATCGGTTGTCTGTCTGGATGAAAAAAAGCGTCATGTCTATTTCATACTATTATCTTTTATGTCGTTCGTATTGTAAAGCTGTTTCCCCTGTAAAGTATGATCCATGCGTGGAAAAAAGAAAAAAACGGGTACATGACCCGTTTTTCGTTGAAGCATCAATTAATATTGCACCAAGGATTTGATCGGAACATCCCCGATTTTTTTGCGTCCTTCCAGATAGGACAGCTCGATGAAGAAGGCAGCACCCACTACTTTTCCGCCGAGTTGCTCGATCAGATTGATCGTCGTTTCGATGGTTCCTCCGGTCGCCAGAAGGTCGTCCGCAATCAGCACGCGCTGGCCTGGCGTAACGGCATCTACGTGCACAGCGAGCGCGTCTTTGCCGTACTCCAGGTCGTAATCTGCCTTGATCGACTCGTAAGGCAGCTTGCCGGATTTGCGGATCGGCACAAAGCCGATTCCCATTTCGTAAGACAGAGGCGCTCCTACGACAAATCCGCGTGCTTCCGGACCTGCAATCACGTCAGCCTGCACTTCGCGGGCAAATTCAGCCAAGTCTTGAATCGCTGCGCGATAAGCAGGACCGTCTTTCAGCAAAGTCGTGATATCTTTGAAACGAATCCCCGGTTGCGGGAAGTCCGGAATGACGCGAATGTATTGTTTGTAATCCATGAAAAATTCCTCCTATACGGTGACCGGTGTCACCAGCTGATGAAACGTTTGGATCAATGATTCCGAGGATGAGAGCAGCAAATCCGTAGCGAGTTGCGCTTCTTCCTTCCACTCCGTATAAATGACGGAGCTTTCCAGCGGCCTTTTTTCTGCCGCCTCTTGCAGGCGATACTGTTCGGCATCCTCCTGCAAAAACTGCAACTCCAAAAAGATCGCAAGCATGCCGTCCAGCAAGCTCCGCTTCCATTGCAGCTTGCGGGCGAGCGCATCCAAATGTATGCGCTTCACTACTGGCACTTGCACAAAAAACTGGTACAACTGCTTGAAATGATCGCGGCTCGGACAGGATAGCCGCTCCATGCCCAAATCCGGGTCGCCAAACAGACAGTAGATGCGCTCAGCCTGTTGCAGCAGCGGACTGATTTGCAGCAAATCGGCACGACGCTTCGGCAAGTCGTAGAGCACAACCGCTTGCTGCGGCGCCTGCCTGTCAAGCGCGACAGCATTGCCCAGGAAAAAGAGAGAAGCCTGCCCGTCCGCGCTTGTCTTTGGCACGAGCTGTTCATAGCTTTCCGCCCGAAACACAACGGTCATCGTCCCGGACTCCGCTATCAACTGCTGCCATTTCTCTATTTTGTCCCGACTTCCCCGCCAGTCGAACACTTGCTGATGCGGAACGGACAAGTCCCGGATCGTCAGCTGCGGCTTGCGGTTGCCATTCCATTCATTGACTGAAAGCTCGCCCAGCACCTGAAAACGCGCTTTTGGGGTCACCTTTTTCGTCACGTGCGCCCAGTTGAAGCCGATGGCATCCAACGTTTGGCCTGACCTGACGAGTGTGCATTTCAAATGATTGTCATCGCGCCCGATTGTGCGCATTCCCTGTGTCTCGACTTCATCCAGCATGACGAGCGGAGTCGGATTGCCCATCCCGTAAGGAGCGAGCCGTTCCAGCTGCTCGGCTGCCTCCAGGCTGATTTCGTCCATGCTCATCGACACATCTACTTTGGTCAGAGGGGTAAAATCTTCCGGCGTCAGCCATTCCCCCGCCAGCTCGTTCAGCCTGCTGCGCAAGAGATCGAGGTTTTCCACCGGGAGTGTCATTCCTGCGGCCATCGTATGCCCCCCGTAATGCGGGAGCCACTCCTTGCATGCTGTCAAACCTTCGTACATGTCAAAGCCGGCGATGCTTCTCGCCGAGCCTTTGGCTGTCCCTTTTTCCGGATCGATGCCAAGCACGATGGTCGGACGGTAAAACAGCTCTACCAGCCGTGACGCTACGATTCCTACAACCCCGACGTTCCAGCCTTCCTTCGCCAGGACGAGGACGTTGTTTTCCTCGGGTGGATACTGCTCCTTCACCATCTGCACGGCTTCTTCCGTCATCGTCGCTACAAGCTCCTGACGCTCGCGATTCAAATCGTCCAAAGCTTGTGCGCACTGCTCTGCTTCCGCCATATCCTCGGTCGTCAGCAGCTTGACGGCGGACTCTGCCGTCTCCAGCCGTCCACTTGCGTTCAGACGCGGCCCGAGCGCGAATCCGACATGTCCGGCCGACAGTTCGCTGTCAGACAGTCCACACACGCGGATCAGCGCCTGCAATCCGATATTGCGGGTCTGATTCAGACGCTTCAAGCCCGCTCTGGCGAGGATGCGGTTTTCATCTACCAAAGGCACCAAATCGGCGATCGTCCCGAGTGCTGCCAGGTCAGCCAAATGCAAAGGAGGCTCCTTTAGCAAGGCATGCCCCAGCTTGAAGGCGACCCCGACTCCCGCGAGCATGTCAAACGGATACGTACAGCCAGGCTTTTTAGGGTTGATCACAGCAAATGCCTCCGGAATCACAGCCGGAGGTTCGTGGTGGTCGGTTACAATGACGTCAAGACCTAACTGCGTGGCATACGCTACCTGCTCTACTGCACTGATTCCTGTATCGACTGTAATGATCAGCTTGTAACCGCTTTTATGCAGATGCGCCAAGGCGTCTTTATGTAACCCATACCCTTCAGTAAAACGGTTGGGAATGTAATAGTCAAAAACAGCGCCCAGTTGGCGCAACAGGTGTACCATTAACGATGTCGAACTGACCCCATCCGCGTCATAGTCTCCGTAAATACAGATCGGCTCTTGCCTCTCTATCGCTTGTTGAATGCGATGCACGCTCTGTTCCATTCCATCAAGCAAATAAGGGTCATGAAACAACTCCGGGCCAGCTTGCAAAAAATCACGGGCCTTCTGCGCTGTGTCGACGCCGCGAATCACCAGCAGCTTGGACACGAGCGGAGTTAGCTGGCACTCCTCAGCTATACTGGCCGCAATCTGTTCATCGTAGGTGGCCAGTTTCCAGCGTGTTTTCGCTTTCAGCATAGGCTCTCCTCCAATCCTCATTCATTATAGTGGATGGAGAGGGAGACTGACAACAGCATAAAACATGCCGTTTTTACCGTTTTGGCTGTGAAGTGGGATCAAATGGGTTTACATGGACCAAAACATCGCGAATATCAGGAAATGTTTCCAGCAGCATATGCTTGACGCGCTTGCCAATTTGATGCCCGGCAAGGACGGTAATCGCCGGGTCCACCCCGATTTTCACATCGACGATCTGGTAATGCCCGTGCTCCCTGGCCCGCAGCGAATCGATGCGCAACACGCCATCGACCTCGGCAATCGCCTGTCTGAGATGCTTGGTATCTTCCTCGTGCAAGACGTGATCCAGCGTGCTGTGGATCGATTCCATCATGATGTTGTAAGCCATTTTCAAAACAAGCACAGATACGAATATCCCGGCTGCCGGGTCCAGATACAGCATCCAGGGAACCCCCAGCCGCTCGCCCACAATCGCGCCGCCGATGCCTACCAGTGCGGCAAACGAAGAGTATACATCCGAGCGATGCTCATAGGCGTTGGCGATCAACGACTGGCTGTTCAGTTTTTTGCCGAGCTTGAACTTGTAGCGGAACATCCATTCCTTGACGATCATGGAACCGATGGCAGCCCAGACTGCCAGCATGCCTGGCGCTTCCACAGGGGCAAAAAACGCTTTAATCGAAGACATCGCAATTTCGAAGCCGACAACCGCCAACAAAACTGCGACAATAATCGCTGCGATCGATTCGGCTTTTCCGTGGCCGTACGGATGATCTGCGTCAGGCGGACGCTCTGCCGCTCGCAAGCCGATCAGAACCGCCACGGAACCGACTACATCCGATGCGGAATGCACAGAATCGGCAATCAATGCCTGTGATTTCGCCATCAGCCCGATCAACAGCTTCACCCCTGCCAAAGCAAGGTTGCCCACAATGCCTACCCATGCCCCAAACTGCGCTTGTGCCAACCGATCATCGCCCATTCCTGCCTCTCCTCCTCTATCAGCCTACTTGTCTTCAAGAGTAGAAAACCGCAGGGAATAACCCCTGCGGTCTACATAGCGAAAGCTCTTTGACGAAGCGAAAAGCGAACCGCTTATGCTTCTTTCTTCTTTCTCATATTCCGCTCCTTCAAGTTTACCCAAACTTGAGCAGCAATAAAGATGGAGGAGTACGTACCGCTCACCAGACCGAACAACAGAGCCAGCGAGAAGTTGCGAATGCTCTCGCTTCCGAGTACCGCAATAGCCAGCGCGGTAAAAAATACGGTAGCTACTGTGTATACGGAACGGCGCATCGTCTGCCAAAGCGAAACGTTCACCAGATGCTCCAGATCCGGAATCGTCTTGGACTTCATGGTACGCAAGTTTTCGCGGATACGGTCAAAAATAACGATTTTATCGTTGATCGAGTAACCGAGAATGGTCAAAAGCGCTGCGATGAAAGTAATGTCTACTTCCAGATCAAACACGGAGAACAGCGCGATCGGGATAATCACGTCATGCAAAAGTCCCACGACGCAGGCAATCCCGAACAGCACCTGGAAGCGAATCGCGATGTAAATGACGATCCCGAGGGAAGCGATCCCTACCGCGATGGCTGCCTTTTTCACCATCTCCTGAGCAATGCTCGGATCAACGGACGATACTTGTTTCGTGACCTGATCGCCGAACTTTTTCTTCAGCGCTTCTTCTGTCTTCATCAAGGTATCCGAAGAAATGGTTTGGTCAAAGCGAGTATAGGCTTGATTTTGCCCGTACGGCGTTACCTTGGAGAAAGCGACATTCGGAATCTCCTGTTTGAGAACGGCTTCGACGTCTTCCGGCTTGAACTCTTTTCCTACGTAAATGTCCAGGCGCGTACCTGCCTTGAAGTCAACCCCAAGGTGCAGCCCTTGGAACATCATAAACAAAAAACCGATGATGATAATCGCGGAAGAGAAAATGAAGAACTTCCGGCGATTTTTAACGATATCAAACCGCACTACGGTATGCTCGCGATCAAAGCTCACCGATCTCACTCTCCTTTACTCCGAACCAGAACGGCTTTTTAAACATGTTGGCACGGACCACCAGCCAAAGGAGGAAACGAGACCCGAACACGTTGGTGATAATACTTACGATGATTGTCATAGCCAGTACGACAGCAAAACCTTGAACGGAGCTTGTTCCGAAGTAGAACAATACGCCTGTCGCGATCAGCGTCGTCACGTGCGCATCAATAATGGTGATCAAAGAGCGGCGTTCACCGGAGCGGAACGCTGACAAAATCGTTTTGCCCGAGCGAATTTCTTCTTGGATACGCTCATACGTAATGATGTTCGCATCGACAGCCATCCCTACCGCCAAAATGAAGCCGGCGATACCTGGGAGAGTCAGCGTTGCGTCCATCCAGTCGAGAACGACCATACAAAAGTAAGTAAATCCAGCCAATGTAATATTCGCAATCATACCCGGCATGCGATAGACGAGCAGCATGAACACGAAAATCAGCCCGGCGCCAATATAGCCGGCATAAAGCGTCTTCTCCAAGGCCAAGGCACCCAGAGACGCTCCTACGGATGTTACCTGCTTCTCTGTCAGCTTGGCTGGCATCGCACCAGAGTTCAGCAAATCAGCCAGTTCTTGAGCCGATTCTCGGGTATAATCTCCCGTGATCCTTGCGCTACCTCCAGTGATAACATCTTGGATTGTTGGATTGGTTTGCAAGTTTTGATCCAGAAAGATAGCCATGCGCTTATGTAGATTGGCACGCGTGACATCCTCTAATTTTTTTGAATCTGAAAACTTGACAATTACCAGAGGTCGTTTTAATTCGTCGTAATCAACAACTGCCCCGTTTGGCGCCAAGTCGCTACCTTGCAGAATGACCTTGCCCGACTCGTCGCGGAACGTCAGTACAGCAGGTTTTCCGATCAGTTCACGAAGCTTGTCCTGATCAGCGGATTGCGAAGCGATTTGCACGCGAATCCGGTTTGGCAGCTCAGTAGAAATGACAGGTTCTGCCACGCCGCCGATGTTAATCCGTTTCTCAATCATGTGTGCAGTTGATTTCAACAGCTCGATATCAACCTTGTGCCCAGCCTCCAGAGGCTCTACCTCATACAAAATCTCAAACCCGCCCTGCAGGTCAAGACCGAGAGTGATGTTTCCTGCCACCTGTTTGGTCGTAGTTGACACAAGTGTCGCCAAAAGCCCTACAACAACCAGGAACAGGAGAAATCTTCCCCATTTTATCATCGTTGTAATACCCCTCTTTCATAAACAGGGTCCCGCCCCTAAGCGAGAAACCAATATGCCCATTATAGCGAAGTATGAAAAAACGTGTCAATTATTGCTGGAAGAGCGAACCATGGTAACCAACCCCTTATCTATAATGAGCATGCTACTTATACGAATAGGGAGGCTGGAAGTTTCACTAAGAATTTTTATACATTTGAATCATGAGATAGTTCATGTACTTGTTCGGTTTGAGAGACAAAATATCGTTGACGAGACGGTGCATCGGGGGAAATTCCTTGTACCCGTTCGTGACGCATTCCCATATGTCCTTGGCATCCACGTTTTCGTAGCCCAACAAGGCAAATTCCTCGGCCTTGCTCTGGCAAAGACTTGCTACTTGCCCATACCATTCCTGTTTTTGCGCTTGGTCCATCCCCGTTTCCCCCTCAAAGTAGTCATGCCGACAGCGGCACGTCCATATTCTTTACTGAGTGAATTTTTCCTTGCAAAGGAGCCTTCCATGAGACAGTCATTCTTTTACGGAACGGTTATCCTCATCATTGCTGGCGGCATCACCAAAGTGTTTGGCTTTGCTCACAGGATCGTGCTTTCACGCATCATCGGAGCGGAAGGAATGGGGCTGTATCAAATGGTCGTGCCCCTGTTGTACTTTCTGATCACGGTGACGACATTCGGTCTGCCTGTCGCCATCGCCAAGCAAGTGGCGGAAACCGAGGCGGCTAACAATCCGCGCATGACCCGCCGCTACCTGCTGCTCGCTCTCACAGTCGCTGGCGGCATCAGCTTGCTGGTTTGCACGCTGCTCCTGCTGTTTTCCCGCTGGATTGCGGGCGCTCTATTCGCGGACCCTCGCGCCCATATCGTCATGCTCGCCGCCATCCCGGTCATTCCGATCTCCAGTATTTCACTCGTGCTGCGCGGATACTTCCAGGGAAAGCAAAACATGATCCCCACCGCCATCTCCCAGCTGCTGGAGCAAGTGGCCCGCATGGCGCTGGTCGTCGTCATGACCATGTCGTTTTTGTCCGCAGGGATCGAGTATGCCACAGCCGGTGCAGTCGCCAGCATTATTTTCGGGGAAGCCGCCGGACTCCTCTACATTCTCTGGCAATATCGCAAAGGAAGCAAAAAAGCTGCTGCGCAACTTCTGGAAAGACCGTTTCTGCAAGCTGTCTCTGCCAGCAAGACAAACATCTCCCAACTGATTCACGTCGCTCTGCCCGTCACGTTGAGCCGCATCATCGGTTCGATCGCCTACGTCCTGGAACCGATGCTCGTACCGCTGGCGCTCGTCATCGCGGGGTATACGACTGCCACGGCAACGGGATTGTACGGACAGTTTGCCGGTATGGCCGTACCTCTGCTGCTTTTTCCCACTTTTTTAACCTATTCCTTGTCCGTTTCACTCGTTCCTGCCGTAGCAGAGGCCGCCTATCAAAAAAATGCTCCTCTCGTGCATCGGCGCATCTATCAAGCGATGCGCATCACACTCGTAATCGGAGCACCATGTACTGTCCTGCTTACTATTTTTGCGGAGCCGTTATGTACACTGCTCTACGGCAGCGAATATCGAGAGGTCGGCGTCTTGCTCAAGGAGCTGGCTCCGTTTTCCGTGTTCCTCTTTTTCCAGGCCCCGCTCGCAGCGGCCTTGCAAGGTCTTGACTACGCCCAGGTCGTTTTCCGAAATACGCTGATCAGCGCTGTAATCAAAACAGCCGCCATGTTCGTCTTTACAGCCCAACCGACCTTCGGCATTCACGGCGCCGTCATTGCGACCAATATTGGCATCACATTGGGCACCCTTTTGCACTTTGCCAGCCTGATCAAAAAAATCGGATTTACCGTCGATGTATGGGAGTTCGGAAAAATTGGGATCGCCATGCTGGCCATGGGTTACCTCGGCTCATACATGGCGGATCACCTGTTCTTGCATTCCTCGACGGCCAAGCTGCTTCTCGCCAGCGCGTCCATCAGCAGCTTGCTGTATTTGCTCCTCCTGGTCGCCATGCGCGTCCTGGGCAAACAGGACGTCCGCCGGATTCCCTGGATCGGAGAGCAGCTCGCCATCTTCTTCCCTCGCCGCTAACACCTAGTGTAGCGGCTTGTCTTTTTTATCCAGGTACATAATTCCTCGCTCGTCAATGCTGCAAAAGGAAACTTCCCGGATGTCCTTGATCCCGTATTTGCGAATTTCCCGCTTGAGCCACAGTTGATTTTGCCCGATCTTTTGCAAAGCTTCCTGCCTGACTTTGCCGTCCAGAATCAACGGAATGGGCAAGCCTTTGTATGAAACCGGCCCGATATGTTCTTCTTTAGCCAGTTCGATATCCCCACGGGTGAGATGCTCTTTTTCCGGCTTCAAAAAGACGCTCATCTGCCCGGTAGGCTCCAGCAGGGCGAACTCGACATCCGCAATATTTTTCACGTTTTTTTGCCGCAGATGTACCATCAGGTCATCCATGTTCAACTGATTGCGGCGCATCGCCTGCTCTCGGATTTGCCCGTTTTCAATGATCATATCGGCTGAACCGTCGACCACATCGCGAAATTTCTTGCTCTTTAACGAGAGATATGCCATGGCGATTTCCAGAACGGCAATCAACAGCATGGGCAAATAAAAGCGCAACCCGGGCTTTTCTACATCCTCAATCGCCAGAGCCGCCATTTCAGCCAGCATAATGGAAATCACCACATCAAAAACGGACAGCTTTCCCAGTTCTCGCTTGCCCATGATGCGGAGCAAGATCAGGAGGAAAAAATACGAGAAAAGGGTGCGCAACATGACAGTTGAAATATCTTCCACTTCCCGCCGCCCCCTATCGAACATTTGATATTATTGTTCGGCAGGGAGCTTGCAACTATTAGCTCCAATTACAACCACTTTCGCTTGCGGAAAATGTGCAGCATGAAGAAGGTCATCGCCAGCATGATCACAAGCGCTACGATCAGCATGTAAGGCTCTGCCTCCTCACCCAGCCAGGCGAATGTGTTCATCCCGAAAAGCCCGGTGATAAACGTAAGCGGCAGGATGATGGTGGAGATGATCGTGAGTACACGCATCGTCTCGGTCGTCTTGGCGCTGATGATCGTGTAATACGTATCGAGCGCACCGTTCACCAGGTCGCGGAAAGTCTCTGTCGAGTCGGAGATCCGCTCCAGGTGGTCGGTCAAGTCGCTGTAGAACGGAACGTTTTCCTCGGAAATATCGAAAGAGAAGCGGCCATTCACATTGGCGAAGATTCGTTTTTGCGGCATGATGACACGCCTGATCAAAATAATCGTCCGCTTCAGCGCCAGGAACTCCTCCGTAATTTCCTCCATCTGATGCTCGTAAATCTCGTCCTCCAGCTCGTCAATCCGCACACTAATCCGATCGATAATCGGAAAATACTCGTCGGTAATCCCGTCGACAATCGCATACAGCAAATAGTCGGGACCCCGGTTCAGATAGGAATTGTTGCGGTGACACATGGCTGCGATCCGCCCGATCGTGTTCATCGGGGATTTGTGGATCGTCACGATGTAATTAGGGCCGAGAAAAACGTTCAGTTCTACCGTGGTAATCTCGTCATCGCTTTCTTCATTGTAACGCAGGGCGTGAAAAACGAAGAAATAGTAATCATCGTACTTGTCTACCTTGGCACGTGGACTGACGTGCAGGCAGTCCTCAATTGCCAGTGGGTGAAAGTCGAAGATCTTGGCAATATAGGGCAGTTCATTGTTCCCCACATCATACAGATCGATCCAGAGCAAATCCTCCGGAGATTTCAACCATTGATCTTTTGTCGCCAGATCAACATCATGAAACATCTTCTGCTCTGAGTGGTTATAAAAGTACGTTTTGATCAACCTTCCTCACCCCCGTCTCGTTCCCCATCCATCATACGAAAATTCCTCCTAATGTTCAACGCGAAGATGAATAGAGCGGCCAGGCCATTCATATAGATGGTACAAACAGTTGATCAGTGAGGGGGTAAACATTGTGCGGAGTGCATCCACCTCTGTACTGACAGGTCTATTGTACACGACAGGACTTGTTTTGTTCGGGGCATTGCTCGCAACCTTGCTTCTGAGCTTCACCAGCATGCGCGAAGGCTCTTTGCCTTATTTTACGTACATCATCAATGCGGTTGCTCTTCTGGTCGGCGGCTTCGTCACCGGAAAGCGCTGTGGCGGCAAAGGCTGGTACTACGGGGGTCTGACCGGATTTTCTTATTTTCTCCTGATTCTTTTGATCGGCTTTCTGGGATTCGATGCCCCGATGCAATGGGGTACGTTCCTCTTTTTGCTCGGTGCGTTCGGAGTTGCAGCATTGGGCGGCATTCTCGGCGTCAATTCCGCCAACTCCAGCCAAAAGCCGAAAAATTTCAAGCCCAGACGCTAACAAGCTTATGCGTCCAAGAAAAAAGCAGGCGGGATTTTCCCCACCTGCTTTTTCTTTGCTTTATTTGGATTCTTCTTTTTCCAATTCGACTTTAGCTGGTTCGCTTTTCGCCGGCTCATTGCTTGCGGATGTCACGCTGTTGATCGCACCGCGATCGAATGTAACGTTTACGTTGTGGGCAATGCGCAGAGTCACTGTATCGTCAGTCAGCTCTTGAATGGTGCCGTGCATGCCGCCGATTGTTACGATCTTGTCGCCTTTTTTGACAGCAGCCAGCATGGCGTTGCGTTGTTTTGCTTTCTTTTGTTGCGGGCGAATCAGCAAGAAGTAGAAAATCGCAAACATGATGATAATCGGTAAAAACTGTGTCAAGCCTTCCATGAAAATCCCCCTCGATTAAAAAGATCTATCTTCACCCAATCCATATTGAGCGAAAAACTGGTCCCGGAAATCTTGCAAGCGGTCTTCCGCAATCGCTTGGCGCACCTGCTCCATCAGCTTCACAAGGAAATGCAGATTGTGGTAGGTGGTCAAACGAATGCCAAAGGTCTCCTCCGCCTTGATGAGATGGCGGATGTAAGCGCGGGTGTAATTCTTGCAGGTGTAGCAATCGCAATTCGGGTCGAGCGGAGTAAAATCTCGCGCGAACTTCGCATTGCGGATCACCAGTCTTCCCTGGCTTGTCATGCATGTCCCGTTGCGGGCAATCCGCGTCGGCAGTACGCAGTCAAACATGTCGATGCCGCGGATCGCTCCGTCGATGAGAGCGTCAGGTGACCCTACTCCCATGAGGTAGCGAGGCTTGTTTGCAGGAAGCAGCGGAACCGTATGTTCCAGCACTTCGTACATCAAGGGGAACGGCTCTCCCACGCTCAAACCGCCAATCGCATAACCTGGAAAATCCATGGAAATGAGATCTTTGGCGCTCTGCTCGCGCAGGTCGTTGAACATCCCGCCTTGCACGATTCCGAAAAGCGCCTGGTCGTTTGGCCGCGCATGTGCCTTGAGGCAGCGTTCTGCCCATCTGGTTGTGCGCTCCATCGACTTTTTCACGTAATCGTACTCCGCAGGATAAGGGGCGCACTCGTCAAATGCCATAAAAATATCGGCTCCGAGCGCGTTTTGGATCTGTGTGGCCTCCTCAGGGCCGATAAACAGCTTTTCTCCGTTAAGATGTGAACGGAAGGAAACCCCTTCCTCCGTAATCTTGCGTAGGTTGCTCAAGCTGAATACTTGAAATCCGCCAGAATCGGTCAGGATGGCACGGTCCCAGTTCATGAAGCCGTGCAGTCCGCCAGCTTCCCGGACAATTTCATGCCCTGGACGGAGAAACAGATGGTAGGTATTACTGAGGATAATGCCCGCTCCGATCGCCTTCAACTCTTCGGGACTCATCGTCTTGACTGTTGCCTGCGTGCCGACTGGCATAAAGACAGGAGTGTCGATCGTCCCATGCGGAGTGTGCAGCTTACCGAGCCTGGCGCCTGTTTGCTTGCATGTTTTGATTAATTCGTAACGTACAGCCAAATTGTCGCACTCCTCAAGCTATGTATGTAAGTCTTTCCTATTATAAGAAAACTTGAGAGTGAAGTAAACCCACCCGACTTATAAGTGTGCACTTATGCGGGTGGGATGTGGCGTTTTTTAGACAATCAGCATGGCGTCTCCGAAACTGAAGAAGCGGTATTCCTCACGAACTGCCGTCTTGTACGCATTCATGACATGTTCTTTGCCTGCCAGCGCGCTGACCAGCATGACGAGTGTCGATTTGGGCAAGTGGAAATTCGTCAAAAGTCCGTCCAGTATCGAGAACGTATAGCCCGGATAAATGAAAATGTCCGTCCAGCCGGACGCAGCCACCAGCTTGCCTTCGTTGGCCCGGCCGACCGTTTCCAGCGTCCGGCACGAAGTCGTCCCGACGGCGATGACCCTTCTTCCTTCCGCTTTTGCCTTGTTCACCAGCTCCACAGTTTCTTCGGGAATCTCGTAATACTCGGCATGCATGACGTGCTCCTCGACAGAATCAGCCGACACAGGCCGGAACGTTCCTAGCCCCACATGCAGCGTCACGTAAGCAAGCTGTACGCCTTTGGCCGCAATTTGTTCCAGATACGGCTTCGTAAAGTGCAGGCCAGCAGTCGGAGCTGCCGCCGATCCCCGCTCTCTCGCGTAGACGGTCTGGTAGCGCTCGCTGTCTTCGAGCTGCGCATGGATGTACGGCGGCAGCGGCATTGATCCCAGTTGATCGAGAATCTCGTAAAAAATTCCCTCGTACAAAAAACGAACAATCCGTCCGCCCGTCTCCGTCGCTTCCTCGCATACGCAGCGCAAAAGACCGTTTCCGAAAACGACCTCGGTTCCCGGCTTCATTCGCTTTCCAGGCTTCACCAGCGTCTCCCAGCGATCGTCTCCCAGCGATTTCAACAACAGGATCTCGATTTTCGCTCCCGTCTCGGCCTTTTCCCCGATCAGTCTGGCCGGAAGCACACGGCTGTCGTTCATAACCAGTACATCTCCGGGCTGCAAATGGTCGATCAGATCGGTAAACCGCTGATGCGCAATCGCCCCCGTCTGTTTGTCCAAAACAAGCAGCCGCGATGATGTCCGGTCTTCCAAAGGATGCTGGGCAATCAGATGCTCCGGCAAATCAAAATCAAATTGTTGCACGTCCACGACTCGTTACTCCTTTAATGACAGTTCATGTGGCAAAAGCTTGCTAGTCGATTGTCACATCCTGGTAATAGTGTTGCAAAATCTGCTGATAGTCATACCCGCCCTGTGCCATGGCACGAGCGCCGTATTGCGATACACCCAGTCCATGTCCGAAACCGTTTCCGCGGAACAGGAACTGTCCACCCTTGACTACCTCTACGTCAAATTTTGTACTGCGCAATGCCGTACCGCCCTGGGAAAAGATCGAACGGAAAGCATCCGGTGCCGTTACCTTGATCGGAATGCCGTTTGCCTCCATCGCGATGACACGTCCCGATGGTCCTCGCTTCGTCACTTTCAGACTGGTGACGTTCCCGGGAATGCGGGGAGCCTTGTTTTTGTCCTGATTCGCATTGATCATCGCCGTCAATTCAGCCGAGGTAAAAGGCCCGCGCGTCCACGCGTAGGCATTCTCTTCTGCCTCTTGGGAGAGAATCGTCACTTCCGCTCCGTTCGGCAACGTAGACAAAACCCGGGTCGCCGTGCTTGGTCCCAGACGCAGATTCGTATTTTCTGTCGTAATGACAGCCATCCTCGCTCCCGTGTCATCTGTGCCGCTTTCTCTGATCAGGTCGCCGCGGACATAGCCGATCGAGCCATCTGCAAGCTGCACGCGATACCACGCATTCACACCGTCTACAGGCAGCGCGTCATCGCTTTCCACCGAACGCAAATACGGAACGGGATTGCCCCATACTTCCGTACCGTCCGCTGTCATCCCGCCTGCATTGGAATAAAACAACGATTCGACCAGGTTACCTTGGTAATAAATGGCTTCTCCTTTTGTCTCATCGACCGCCTCGCGAACGTCTTCCGACTCTTTTCCATATCCGTAATAGGCTTGCTCCATCACCGTATCGGAGACATTGGCAATCCCGTATTTGTTTCCTTGCCACAAGGCGCGAGTGCGCGACAGCACCGCCTGTGTTTTCAGCGCTTCGAGCGGCCAGCCCGGAGCCATTTCCGAACCGACAACGCCGTACAAGTATTGTTCCATCGGCAGTTCATTCACAACCGTCAGATGACCGTTGTATTCCGACAGCTCCATCTCCCCCCGGTATGTTCGCTGATCGCGCTCCACGACCCCGAGCAACGATTCGCCGGCCGCCTTTTTCGCCTCTACCGTCAGCTTGGCTTGCGGCGAAAACAGGCACTTCCAGATCGGCTCGTCCGGCGATCCGAATACGTCTTGCTTCAGCACGACATAAGATTGGCTCGAAGGTGCTGTGTAAGAGAAGTTCGGCAGCGCATTGCTCGCTTTGCGCGCCAGGGACGAGAGCGCTTCCTGACTTACTTCGTCGCCGATCCATACCGCGTATTTGACCTTCTCGCCGTTTGACAAAAGCACGGGATAGGCGGCGATTCCTTTTTGTTCAAAAGCTTCTTGCCACTTCTGGGCTTCGCTCAAGTTTTTGAACTGACCGGCTTCCAAGCGGAGAGGGCCTTGAACGATCGGCTTCTGGCCTGTCGCTTGTGCTACTGCCGCCACCTGGGCAGCTGCGGCCTGATACGTATCATACGTACCGCTTACGATTTGATAAAGCGTTTGTCCGCCACGATTGACTACTTGAATCGAGCCTTCGTATTTTTTCTGGCTCATGAGTTGGGCGATTTGCTGCGCCTGATTCCAGTCAGAAGTCTGCGCTACAACCAGATGGTACTCGTCCACGCGGTAGCGGACAGTGTCTCCATCCAATTCGGGCAGCTCTATTTTGCCTTCCGGGCCTGTCAACGTCACTTCCATCCCTTTTTCAGCCGTAAGTGTAACAGCAGGGACTACTCCCCTGTATCCTTTTCCGATATCCACAAAAAGTGCTACCCGGATATTGTTGTCGCCAGCCGCCTGAGTCGGTACTGTTCCTCCCAGGAGAGCCACTGTGATCAGACCCGCCGAAAGGACTTTCCCCATCCACTTCTTTTTCATGTCGTCCAACGTCCTTCCTTTCTCCTGATTTCGTCGAAAATTGGCATGCGCTCCCATCTTTTTCGACAATCACAGGAGATTTTCCTGCCCTTTTTCCCAAAATGGGACCAATCCGCTTGCATGCAAAAAGCCATCGGGCACCCAGCTCCGATGGCGTAAGCTTTGTTCTACATGTGCAAAAGAGAAGCGCTCTCACTTGAAAAGCCGGATGACATACATCAGAAGCGACAACACAACGCTAATCACAATACACGTCACAATCGGAAAATAAAACTTGACGTTTTCCTTTTCCACGACGATATCTCCCGGCAGGCGCCCCAAAGGCAAGAAGCGTCCGCCCACCTGCCACAACAAGCCGATGACGATCAGGACGGCCCCGCCGATGACGAGTAGCTTGGCTATCGGATTCACGATTTCATCTCCCGCCCAAAATGCTGGTACGCACTCGGGGTGAGCACACGTCCCCGCGGCGTCCGCTGCATAAAGCCGATCTGCATCAAATACGGTTCGCAAACGTCTTCTACCGTTTGCGCCTCTTCCCCGATGGTGGCGGCAATCGTATCCAGTCCGACCGGACCGCCGTCAAAGCGCTCGATAATCGCAAGCAGCAGCTTGTGGTCGATATGATCCAGTCCGCATGCATCTACTTGCAGCCGCTCCAGCGCTTCTTGCGCAATCTCTGTCGTGATGACGCCCTCGCCCTTGACCTGAGCAAAATCGCGTACGCGCTTCAACAGACGATTCGCCACGCGCGGGGTGCCACGCGAGCGTCTGGCAATCTCCTCTGCCCCGCCCTCGCGAATGATGACTTGCAAAATGTCAGCAGCCCGCGACACGATAAACGTCAGCTCGGGAACCGTATAAAACTCCAGCCGGTTGACCACGCCGAATCGGTCGCGGAGCGGAGCGGAAAGCATCCCTGCTCTCGTCGTCGCTCCCACCAGTGTAAACGGCGGCAAGTCGAGGCGAACGCTGCGCGCGCTTGGCCCTTTTCCGATGATGATGTCGAGCGCAAAGTCCTCCATGGCCGGGTACAGCACTTCCTCGACGCTCCGGTTCAGTCGGTGTATCTCGTCGATAAACAGCACGTCGCCCTCTTGCAAGTTGGTCAAAATCGCCGCCAGGTCACCAGGGCGTTCGATGGCTGGCCCGGATGTCGTGCGGATGTTGACGCCAAGCTCGTTGGCGATAATTTGCGAAAGCGTCGTTTTTCCCAATCCAGGCGGCCCGTACAGCAAGACGTGGTCTAGCGACTCTTTGCGCATTTTCGCCGCTTCGATGAAAATTTTCAAGTTTTCCTTCACATGCTGCTGTCCGATGTACTCATTCAAATAACGGGGACGGAGGCTCAGTTCCGCAGCATCCTCTTCCCAGTTCATGTGCGTCGTAATAATTCGCTGATCCAAAATCCTACCCCCTCATGAGCAGGGCAAGCCCTTGCTTGATGAGCTTTTCTACACTCTCGCCCTCTTTGGATTTCTCCGACAGCGCGTTTCTGATTTTTTGCAGCTCGCCATCCGAATAGCCGAGCGCCGTCAAGGCGTCGAGCGCTTCGTTCAACGCGGATACCGCCTGCTCGCCTGCCGTCAGATCGCCGGCTGCGACAGTCAAAATCGCCGATGGCGTATAGCCGACCAACTTGTCCTTGAGATCGAGAATAATGCGCTGTGCCGTCTTTTTGCCGATCCCGGGGAACTTGGTCAAGTATGTCACATTTTCTTGTTGCACGGCCATCACGAGCTGCTCAGGTGTAGCAGCCGCGAGAATCGCCAGGCCGCCTTTTGGCCCGATGCCGCTCACGTCGAGCAGCTTGCGGAACAAATCGCGTTCGTCGCGGGTCGCAAAGCCGTAGAGCAATATCGCGTCTTCGCGGACATGATGGTGCGTATACAGCTTCGTCTTGCTGCCCTCGTAGCGAACGAACTGGTACGGATTGGGACAGAACAGGCGATACCCGATCCCTCCAGTCTCTACGACTATGTATTCTGAATCCAGGTAACAAAGTGTCCCTTCCACAAAATCAATCATTTTTGAACTCCTTCCGAGATGGAGATAAACGCCTTAAACTGTGCGTGCGTAATCGCAATCCCCAACGCATCCGCCACGTCATCCGGCTTTGGCACTTCTTTCAGCCGCAAGAGCAGCTTGGTCATTTCCTGGATTTGCTTCTTCTCTGCCCCACCGTACCCGGTCACCGCCTGCTTGACTTGCATCGGCGTGTATTCGTACACGGGCACCCCGGCAAGCTCTGCCGCGAGCAGGATGACGCCGCGCGCTTGCCCGACGGTGAAGGCGGTTGTCACGTTTTTATTGAAAAACAGCTTTTCTACTGACATTTCATCTGGTCGATACGTTTCCAGCAAGCTTTGCATCGCTTCAAAAATTTGTTTCAGGCGAAGCGGAACAGGCAAGCCTGCCTCTGTCTGAATGCTTCCATACTGGACGGGACGCAATTGGCTACCCTGCTTATCCAGAACCCCAAACCCAACGATCGCAATGCCAGGGTCGATTCCTAAAATGCGCATAGTCCACTCTCCGTAGGCTTAAGTTTCTACTCTCTACTGTATCACAAAGCGCCCGAAAAGCGAACGTGTATTTCCATGCAAAAGCCCGCTCCTGCTTGCGAGGAACGGGCCATACGGCGTCGCTTTAGTGTTTGTTCATCCCGAGTGTATCTGACACATCATGCTGCATGTGGGCATATTCATCCACACCGCTCTGCATTTGCTCCTGGATTTTGTTGATCTGCTGGTAATTGAGCTTGTTGTGTCCCTGATTCAACTGAACGTACAAACGCTGATGGAACTGGTCTTTGTAGCTACCTCTTGGCATGGTAGACATATGAAAAGACTCCTCCTTCGATCACCGTATGCCTACAGTATGGCGTGCGACCACAACGCTTATGATGCCAAGATTTACACCTCATTGCCCTGCTTTTGTCAAGACAACATAACTGGTGGAGGTGCTTTCATCCGGTGCGACACTTACGATTTGCTTTCGTATTCATCTGTCTTCTCCTGACGCTGTTGATCCCGGAGCCATCCGCCCAATCTGCCCATGCCAAAAGCAAAGAAGAAATCACGGTATCTGTCTCGGTCTCACCCGCTTCTTCCTTTCACTCCACGTTGACGTTTCGCGCCCAGCACTCGTTTGTGAAGCAGCTGCTGCGTGCAAAGACAGTCGCGGCCTATGTGAATCCATACTGGGTCCGCGCGACTCTTGTCGTGCACAATCGCTATTTCTTGTACGATCACGACGGGAATTTGTTTGAAAAGGAACGCCCGCTGCAATACATGCTGGGCGCAAACTTGAAACAAAAAATCGAAGATCTGGTAGCAAAAGTGGAAAGTGTGCACTACGCCAAAGCAACTCCGTGGGAACAAGTCAAGCAGACTTTCGGCCGCATGGAATACGCAACCGTCATCGACCTGGAAACAGGGGAACGGTTTCACGTCCAGCGCCGGGCGGGCAGTCGCCATGCCGATGTGCAACCATTGACACGTACGGATACCCAAACGATGAAAAAAATTTATCAGGGCAAATGGAGCTGGAAGCGCAGGGCGATTCTCGTGGAGGTCAACGGCGTTTATTTCGCCGCCTCGATGCACGGCATGCCTCACGGTGCGGGGGCTATCGCCGGAAACGACTTTCCCGGACACTTTTGCATCCACTTTTTTGGCAGCTCTACCCACAAACGCAAGGAGCCTGACCCGAGCCACAGCCTGATGATCCAAAAAGCTTCCGGCTCTCTGGCCGCGAACTTGATCGGGGCATCTGCCGAAGAGCTGGTCGGCTATTTTTTGACCGCCCTGCACGAACAGGACATTCATTCGCTGCGGATGACGACAGACGGCTTTCCGCTGCCAGATCGCCTGGCGCAAGTAGCATCGATTCGCAAAACCGAGATGGTCATCCCTGCCGATGAAAAAGGTCCCTTGCTGCTGGAAGTGCCCGTTCATCTGACCTACTTCACGCGGAACAACGACGAGCGCAAGGAAAAGTGGACGTTTGTCCTCCATCGCCCGGTTCCGTGGGACAGATGGCGCGTCATCGCGGTAGAGCTATAAGGCTATAAATATAGAAAAAAGCCGGAATCGCTCTCCGGCTTTTCCCTTCCCTGATGATCATGGCGAATCCAGTTGAAACTCCCCATACGTGGAAAGAATGCTGTTGTACTCCGCGAGATTGCGGATGCGAATGCCTCGCTTTAAGTTCTCCAGCTCTTCTTTGGGCAGATTCGCTTCCATTTTCTCCGTATTGATCCGGTAAAAAGTCTGGATGACGTCCTGTTCCGTTGGCACACCGTGAAACAAAGTCAGCATGCCGTCCGCTGACAGTCCGAAATGACCGTTTTCTTTGCAGGCAGGAGAAATGTCCTGCTCCCTTTTCATCAGGATCATCTTGGCGGCATCGGAAGTCACGATCTCCCAGCCTTTGTATTCTCCCATCGCTTGAGGGAGATATCCCGTGCCGACAGGACGCCGCTCTTCGTCTCGGACACCACACAAATAGCTTCGCGTCAATACAAGCTCATATGGCTTCCCTGTCACCTCGGCCGTCCTGCCTATGCCCGTGTACATCAACTGCGAAAGCCCCGTCCCTTTGCTTCCGCTGCCTGCCAGCAGGATGCCCAATACGACACCTGTGAGAAGCGCCGCGCTCCACGATGCGTACACCATCCATTTTTTTCGCATTGTTCGATGAACCCCTTCACAAGCTTTTTTTCTAGTGTCGCCATGTTGGATCGGGGCCATACATGAATCACTCAACATTCGTAATTGGCTAGAAATTCACTTCCACGAAACGACAAAACGAGGAAACATTTTATGATTTTTGTCAATAGCCAAAATTTAATAATCTTAACCTGCAATTATCTACCAATCTATTGATTCTAGTGATAAACTATTTTTGCTTGGTATTCATTGTGAACTTATGGAGGTCAATCAAAACATGAAAAAGGCAAACAAAAAAATGCTGACCGCTTTTCTCCTCAGCACTTCTTTAGTTGTCAGCGCTCTCACTTTCTCTACTACGCCTGTGAGCGCCGCAGCTAGTTCCACCCTGAAACTCCGCTTGCTCGAAACAACTGACATCCACACCAACATCGTGAACTACGACTACTATCAAGACAAGTCCACAGATGAATTTGGTTTCGCCAAAACAGCGACGTTGATCAAAAAAGCGAGAGACGAAGCGAAAAACAGCATTCTCATCGACAACGGCGACCTGTTGCAAGGAAACCCGCTCGGCGACTATGTTGCTAAAATCGATCCTTTGAAAGACGGAGAAACTCACCCGGTTTACAAAGCGATGAACCTGTTGAACTACGATCTGGGCAACATCGGAAACCACGAGTTCAACTTCGGTTTGGAGCACCTCGATCGCAGCCTGAAAGGTGCAAAATTCCCTTACATCAACTCCAACGTCTACATTGACGACAAGGATAAAAATCCGGACAACGATAAAAACATGTTCACCCCTTACCAAATTCTGGAGCGCAAATTCAAGGATGAGAGCGGAAAAGAAGTGACGCTGAAAGTCGGCGTAATCGGATTTGTACCTCCGCAAATCATGCAGTGGGACAAAGCGAACCTGGAAGGCAAAGTCATCGCCAAAGACATCGTGGAAAGCGCCAACAAATTCATCCCTGAAATGAAGAAAAAGGGAGCAGATATCATCGTCGCGGTTCCTCACTCCGGCATCGGTCCTGTTGAAGGCGGAGCGAACCTGGAAAACGCCAGCTACCAATTGAGCAAAATCGATGGCATCGACGCCATCCTGTTCGGCCACTCCCACCTGGTATTCCCGGGTCCTGGCTTTGAAAACATCCCTGGCGTTGACGGTACAAAAGGCACCATCAACGGCAAACCGGCTGTAATGCCTGGCTACTGGGGCAACAACCTGGGCGTGATCGACCTGACACTCACCCAAGAAAACGGCAAATGGAAAGTAACGGAATCCGTTACCAAAACCGTTCCAATCTACGACAAAACAAACAAAGCGTCCCTGGCTGATGCAGACAAGGCTGTACTGGACGCTGTAAAAGAAGACCATGATCACACAGTGGAATGGGTGCGTTCCGCAGTAGGGAAAACATCTTCCCCTATCTTCAGCTACTTCGCGCTGGTGCAAGATGACCCATCCATCCAGATCGTGACCAATGCACAAAAATGGTTCGTTGAGAAAAACGTGAAAGGTACCGAATACGATGGCATTCCAGTGCTGTCCGCAGGAGCACCGTTCAAAGCGGGCGGCCGCAACGGCGCAACTTACTACACGAACATCCCTGCCGGCACAATCGCCATCAAAAACGTATCTGACCTGTACATCTATCCAAACACGTTGAAAGCTGTCCTGATCAACGGTTCCCAGCTGCAAGAATGGCTGGAGCGCTCCGCTGGCCAATTCAACCAGATCGATGTGAAGAAAACAGAAGAGCAACCGCTCGTAAACGAAGCATTCCCAACTTACAACTACGACGTAATCGATGGCGTAACCTATCAAATCGATGTGACTCAACCATCCAAATACGCTGTAGACGGCAAGCTGGCTAACAAAGATGCCAACCGCATCAAAAACCTGTCCTACAACGGCAAGCCTGTCAAACCGGAAGACAAGTTCATCGTCGTAACGAACAACTACCGTGCAAGCGGCGGCGGAAGCTTCCCAGGTCTGGACGGCAAAAACATCATCATCGATTCTCCAGACGAAAACCGTCAAGTTGTCATCGACTACATCTTGAGCCAAAAAGACATCAACCCTGCGGCTGACAACAACTGGACATTTGCGCCAATCAAAGAAAAAGTGAACGTAACCTTCACTTCTTCGCCAGATGCGAAGCCATTTGCAGAAAAAATGTCCAACCTGAAATTCATCAGCCAACTGGAATCCGGTTTCGCCAAATTCTCCATCGACTTGTCCAAACCAGCTTCCAAATAAGCTTCGACGATCGGGTAGGAGGCTACCCATT
>NZ_DOTK01000015.1:0-55018 GCF_003521185.1 Brevibacillus sp. | reverse complement strand
GTCGCCCCCTCCTACTCGATTGTGACAGCGCGTTTTACGCACTTCCTTGTTAATCCAACCCAGAGGTGAACATGCGTTATGGATTCCCATATATTGCAATTGTTGCAAGAAGGTGCAACATCCGTCTCCAACCTTCTTCTAAAGATGTACAAACGAATGTCTCTGGCAGACGACGAAATGATGCTGCTCATTCATCTGCTTTCTTTTCAGCAGGAAGGGAATCGCTTTCCGACCTTGACCGAGCTGGAGGAGCGCATGTCCATGTCCAGCATGAGATTGATCCAATCGCTGCAAAAGCTGCTGAAGGAAGACTGGATCAGCATTGACGAATTTATCGATCCGCAGACGGGAATGCGCCATGAGCAGTACAATTTGACTCCTTTGTATAAAAAGCTGTATCAGACCTGGCGCGAGCAGCAGGCTGATCCGCGGATGATGGAGCCGTTCATGGAGGCTGCTGCGACATTGGATGCAGAGCCGGTTGCGATTTATTCCCGTTTTGAGCAGGCGTTTGGTCGACCTTTGTCTCCTTTTGAGTTGGAGAGTATCCACATGTGGACAGAGCAGGACGGTTACCAGGAAGAGCTGATCCTAACAGCATTGCGTGAGGCCGCAACGGTAGGCAAGCTTCATATTCGCTACATCGACAGAATCCTTTTGGAGTGGCAAAAGCAGCAAATTACTACGGTAGAGCAAGCCCGCTTGTACAGTTTGAATTTTCGCCGCCAAAATCAGTCCAAAGATTATCGACAGCCGCTTTGATGCTACCAATCAAAGCGGTTTTTTCTATTGTCTGTCTCCTTTGTACACGTACCCATTTTCCGCGTTTGTCATAGCATATTACGTAGAAGCACGTTGCAGGAGGGAAGGCTTATGGAAAAGCGGAAAAAAGGGGATTTGCCCCACTGGGTAACACCAGGCGTTTTTTCGGGGCATTTTGTCGTCGATGAAGCGGTGGAGCGCATCTCGATTGTGAAACCCGTGGAAAAAGCCCAGGAGGCCGTGATCGAGCAAGTTCCAAAACAGCCGGCAGACGAAAAGCCGGATGAGGAAAAACAACTGGTGCTTGAGCCTACATTCGAAATTATTATGCGAGAAACCGACGTGGCGACGAGCGAACAGCTGGAAAAGCTGGAGCAGGAAGTGGCAGCACTGAAGGAATCGCTTGCGGCATGGGAAAAACGCTGGAAAAAGGCAGAGGAGGAACAGTCCAAAGAGAGACAACATCTGTATCAGGTGGTTCTGTCCTTGAAAAAGGAGTGGGAGAGCGAGCGGAATGAACATCGCCATAATTAGCCCGGGGCCATTTTCCGTACCACCCGTCAAAGGAAGCTCGGTGGAGCACGATATCGACGAAGTGACCAAAATGATCGATCCCGAGCACAAAGTGACGATTTACACCCGGCGCTGCGCGACTTACCCCAAGTCGACAGTAGAGGAAAACCGCGAGTTCATCCGTTTTTCCTACGATGGCCCAGGTCCTTATTTGCGAAAGATCATCAAGCATATCCGCAAGCACAAGCCGGATGTCATTTTGGTGGAAAATCGGCCGATTTACGTGCTCCAGCTCAAGAGGCATTTTCCGAAGATTCCGGTCTTTGTCAATATGCATTCCCATGTGTACGGATCGCCAGGCATGATCAGCAAGGAAAAAATGAAGCGTGTCGTTCGCCTGGCGTCCGGCTTTATTACGAACAGCGAATTTTTGCGGCAGCATTTTATCAAGTCATGCAAAATTCCCGCGGAAAAAATTCATGCGGTTCATCTCGGGGTAGATGTGTCGCCTTATCAGGTGGCAAAGCTGCATTACACGATCAAAAAGCTGCGCAAGCAAGTCGGTTTGTCGCCGGATGACCGCGTGCTTTTTTACGCGGGAAGACTGATGCGCGGCAAAGGTGTCCATATTCTGATCAAAGCGTTTCACCAGGTCAGCAAGCAAGACCCACGCGCCCGTCTGGTCATCGTGGGAGGCACAGGCTACGGCAGCAATCGCCTGAATCCGTACGTGCGGGAACTGAAAAGGCTGGCGAAGCCGCTCGGTGACAAAGTCCGCTTCGTCAATTTTGTCCCTAGTGCCCAAATGCCGCTCTACTATCAGATTGGCGACGTGGTAGCGACTCCGTCGATTTGGAAAGAGGCATTTTGCCGCGTCAATCTGGAGGCGATGGCTTCGAGCAAGCCAGTGATTTCCACGACGCGCGGCGGGATCAAAGAGGTTGTCACCCATCAGGGCAGCGGCTTCTTGATTCCTCCCAAAGATTGGGGAAAAGAATTGCCAGCGGTTTGGGAGCTTTTGTGGAGCGCGCCCTATGTTCGGACGGAAATGGGGAAACAGGCGCTGCTGCGTGCCAAGCAGTTTTCCTGGTACGCGACGGCGCAAGGCTACCTGCGCGTCTTTGAGAATGCAGTCGGAAAGCGCCAAAAAGAAAAGCTTCCGCTCCTCAAAACCGGATAACTTTTTTTCGGGCATCGCTAGGTTTATGCCCTTTCTTCAAGGAGAATGGACGTCTGCCCTGTCCAGATATCACGAGACGCATACCTTATAAGTATCGCAGAGCACAACTGGGGAGTGATACTTGTGAAAGGGTTAATCTTGTGTGCTGGACGTGGTACGCGACTGCACCCGTTCTCCTATTCGCAACCAAAAACCCTCCTCCCTGTGGCCAATCATCCGGTATTACACTACTGCATCAGCAAACTGCGTGAAGTGGGTGTGCAAGAGATTGGAATTGTCATACACCCTTCCCAAGTGCAGATTCCTCCTTTGGTGGGCAATGGTAGTCAATTTGGGGCTACCATTACTTTTATCGAGCAGGAGGTGCCGCTTGGAATCGCACATGCTGTCCATTTAGCGCAACCGTTCTTGCAAGACGAACCGTTTATTTTGTTACTTGGTGACAACTTGTTGATGGATTCGCTGCACGGGCTCATGCGTGCGTTTACCAGTGATAATTCAGACGGTGCTGTGATGCTAAGTGAAGTGGAGAGACCACAGGATTATGGGATTGCCGAAGTACAGGAAGGGCGTCTGGTCTCGGTCGAGGAAAAACCCCGCCAGCCGAAGAGTAATCTGGCTGTCATTGGCGCATACCTGTTTACCCCACCCATTTTTGAGTCGATTGCTACACTACAGCCATCCGCCCGTGGTGAATACGAGATCACGGATGCGATCCAGTCCATGATTGACCGCGGTTTCCATATCGCGCACGCCCTTACAAGCGGCAAGTATTCAGATGTCGGAACGATTGACCGTTGGCTGGAGGCCAACCGCTGGATGCTGGCAAAAGATTTGGGCAACACTCATCGGGTTGGCGAAGGGTCAATCGTCACAAATTGCGAGATCGTCGGGCCTGTGTTGATCGGCGAGGGCTGTCATATCGAAAACTGCCGATTGGGACCGTACGTATCGATCCAAAACGGGGTACATCTGCAAAATTGCGCCCATATCGAAAATAGTATTATGTTGGAAAACAGTTCGCTTATGGATGTCGCTTGGAGCATTACGGACAGTGTATTCGGGCGTTCCTCCCATCTGGTCGGGCAGTCAACGGATACGAGCGGGGTCTTTATTTTGAGCGACAAGTCATCGATTCGCATTCCAGCTGTGAAGAGGGAGGACACATGAACCCAACTTTTACTGTGGTCATCCCGACGTACAATCGTGCCAAGTTCATCCGCAAAGCAATCAACAGCGTCTTGAAGCAGACGTCAAAAGACTGGAAGCTGCTGATTATCGATGATGCATCGACTGACAAGACGCGCAAAAAGGTCGAAAAGTATTTGTACCATCCCAACATCATGTACTACCGGATGGAGAAAAACTCAGGCATCGGCAAAGTGATGAATCAGGCTTTGTCGATGGTTGATACTCCGTACTTGTTGCAGCTGGATTCGGACGATTGGCTGCCCAAACGGACGCTGGCGGTCATCAAAAGGTACATTCGCAAAAGCAAGAAAAGCACCGCGCTTTACTACGGGAACGTGAAAATTTGGCGCGTGCGGCGCGGGAAGTATTACAATCCGTTTCTCGTCAAGCACAAGCATTTTCGCAACAAATACCAATTTTTGAAATACAATCGCTGGATGGTCGCGCCGCGCTGCTACCGGGTCGAAGCGCTTCACGAAGTAGGGGGCTGGGACACCTCTGACAAATACGAAGGCCGCATCATGGAAGATCGCCGCATCATTTTGCGGCTGATCGAAAAATACCGCGTCCGCTTTATTAACAAGAAGCTGTACAACCGGACGAAACACAGAGGGCAGCTGACCGACAATAAAATGAAGCGCAGACGGAATCATTTGCGCAAAAAGACGTTCAAATACTACCTCAAACGTTGGGGCAAAAAGTACAAAGCTGTCTACGGCTACAAGGACGGATATCTCGTGATCAAAAGGTTGAAGAAAGTGAGGCGGCGGAAGCGATGACAAAAGCGCTTGTCACCGGTTGTGCTGGTTTTATCGGGTCACATTTGACTCAGCGCTTGCTAAATGACGGGGTGACAGTGATCGGCATCGATGGCTTCGTCGACAACTACGACGTTGCTGCCAAGCTTCGCAATCTCGCTGAGATCGGAAGCCATCCCGCCTTTACTTTTCATTCAACCATGTTGCAGGCAGAGCGTTGGAACGATTGGTTGGACCAAGTCGATGTCGTCTATCACCTGGCTGCGCTGCCCGGCGTGCGGAACAGCTGGGGCAAGGCATTCTCCGAGTACGTCAGCCACAATATTTTGGCGACCCAACTGCTGCTGGAGGCATGCCTGCAAAGACCGAAACCGCCTGTCATCGTAGTCTCTTCCTCCTCATCTGTATACGGAACGATGCAAGGGACGCTGACGGACGAATCCGCTCCGCTGCGTCCCGTATCGCCTTATGGGGTGACGAAGGAAGCGATGGAGCAGGTTTGTTCCGTCTATGTGAAAGCGTTCGGTTTGCCGATTACGATGTTGCGCTACTTTACCGTATACGGCCCGAGGCAGCGGCCGGATATGGCGTTTCACCGCTTTTTCCGGCAGATGATGAAGGGAGATCCTGTCGTCATTTATGGAGATGGCCAGCAATCGCGGGACTTCACCTACGTAACCGATGCAGTAGAGGCGAACATACTCGCTGGCCGCCACGCTGCGCCCGGCGAGATTTTCAATGTAGGCGGCAACCGCGAAATCAAGCTGATCGATGTCCTTACCATCATGGGCACGCTCTTGAACACGACGCCCAACATCCGGTTTCAGCCTGGTCCGGCCGGTGATTCGCAGCGGACTTGCGCAGATATACGGCTTGCCGAGCAACGGTTGGGCTATCGTCCGCAAGTTTCCCTGGAAGAAGGGCTGCGCCGACAGTTGGCGGATATGCGTTTCCAACTGAGGAGCTAAAACTCGAAAATAGGAGGCCAGTTGCATGCATCGGGTCCTCGTCTATCGGAGAAAATTTCTGCCCAGAAGTGAAACCTTCATCTACGAGCAGCTGCTTGGACATCAGAGAGTCAAACCTGTCGTCTTGACCAGGCAGCGGCCGTTCAATCGCAAACAGTTCCCGTATGCGCCTGTCTATGTGCGAAATTCCATGGCAGGACTCTCCGGGTGGATGAAGCGCAAAAAAATCAAATGCTTGCATGCCCGCTTTGGTCCCGCTGGCCTGGAGCTTCTTCCCTACGCGCGAAAAGCGGGGTTGCCGCTGATCACTTCTTTTCACGGCTTCGATGCGACCAAGCGCGTACGGGAAAATCCGGGCTATCGTCGTTCGCTCAAGCGCCTGTTCAAAAAGGGCAAGGCGTTTACGGTCGTCAGCAACCATATGAAAAAGCGTCTGATCCGCCTGGGCTGTTCGGGTGACAAAATCACACTGATTCGCTCGGGGATCGACTTGCGCAAATTCCCGATGCTGCCACCGCAGCCTGTTCAGAACGGCGAGTATCGCCTGCTCAGCGTCGGCCGCCTGACGGAGAAGAAAGGCATGGACACATTGATCAAGGCGTTTGTGCAAGTGCACGAAAAGCATCCGCGAGCCAAGCTGATCATCGTCGGGGATGGCGACGAAAAGAAAAAACTGCGGCGCATGATCAAAAAATACAAGCTGGGCAAGCAAGTCGTGCTCAAGGGAGCCTTGCCGCATCAGGATGTGCAGCGCGAACTGGCGAGATGCCACGTGTTTGTCATCGCCTGCAAAACGGCTCGCAACGGCGACCAGGAAGGGATTCCGAACGTGCTGATGGAAGCGATGGCTTCCGGTCGCCCGGTTGTTTCCACCTACCATTCCGGGATTCCCGAGCTGATCGAGCACGGAGAGTCGGGCTATCTCGTGCCGGAGCGTTCGCCTGCGAAGCTCGGCAGAATGATCAACCATGTCCTCGCCTCCGAGCACGAGTGGCCGGAAATGACCGCCCGAGCCAGGATGAAGGTGGAGAAAAACCACGATGTTTCCAAACAGCGACTGAAGCTGGAAGAACTGTATTTGCGCGTGATGAAAAAATGATGAGGTGAAGCAATGAAAGTTGCCGTGATCGGTACCGGCTACGTAGGATTGACGACTGCCGTTTCCCTTGCCATGAACGGCCATCATGTGATCGGGATTGATCTTGTCGAAGCGAAGATTGTCAAATTGCGGCAAGGCATCTCTCCGATCTATGAGCCGGGATTGGAGGAAGCGCTGCGACAAGTGCTTGCAGCAGGTACCCTGGCTTTTTCCACGCAGCTGTCGGAAGCGAAAGACGCGGATGTTTTTTTCGTCTGCGTAGGGACTCCCGAAGCGGATGACGGAACCGCTGATTTGACTTACTTGTACAGCGCGGTAGCAGCGATCAAAGAAGTGCACAACTCAGCTTTGCAAAAACGGGTTGTGGTGATCAAAAGTACGGTGCCAGTAGGGACCGGAGACAAAGTGGCCGACCTGCTCGACGGCTGCCAGGAACTGTCTGTCGCGTCCAACCCGGAGTTTTTGCGGGAAGGGAGCGCCTTGCTGGATGCCATCGAGCCTTCGCGAATTGTCATCGGCGTGAGCGATCCGTCGACGGGGGAAGTGATGGAACAACTGTACAAAGGCGTGAATGCCCCGCGCGTGGTGACGACCAGGGCGAATGCGGAGCTGATCAAGTACGCTTCCAACGCCTTTTTGGCGACACGCATCTCGTTCATGAATGAGCTGGCGAGACTGAGCACGGCACTGGGTACAGATATCGCCACGATCGCGCACGGGATGGGGCTCGACAGCAGGATTGGCCCGGAATTTTTGCGGGCGGGTGTCGGCTACGGCGGCTCCTGTTTTCCGAAAGACACGATCGCTTTGCTGCAACTGGCAGCCCAGAACGGCATCTCGCTTTCGATTCTGGAAAAGGTACGGGAGGTCAACGCCACACAGCCCGTGTGGTTTTTGCAGCAGTTGCAAAAGCTCGTGCCGGACTTTCAGGGCAAACGGATTGCCGTACTGGGGCTGGCGTTCAAACCGGATACGGACGACATCCGGGAGGCTCCGTCTCTTTCCATTTTGCACGAGCTGACAGAGCAGGGAGCTGCCGTCTTTGCCTATGATCCGGTTGCCGAAGACGCTGTGAAGCAATCTTTTCCGAATGTAACCTATACGAAGACAGCCGAAGAAGCGTTAGCGGGCGCCGATGCTGCGCTTTTGGTCACCGAGTGGAAAGAGTGCGTGCAGCTAGATTGGGAGCGAATCCGCCAGAGCATGGCTCAGCCCGTGCTGCTCGACGGACGCAACGCCTGGCCTGCCCAGACCGTCAAGCAAGCAGGCTTTACGTATATCGGGGTAGGAAAAAGCTGACTTTTCCTTGGGAAAGCTCAGCTTTTTTCTTTTGGCTGGCAACTTGGCGCAAGTGCAGGCTAATGATTTGAACAAGTTGGCATAATACGGTAGGATAGTCACATATGGATGATTTGACCATCTAGCGCAAATTACGAGGGAGTGATCACGGTGAACAAAAGCAAAACACTGCCAAAACGCAGTGACGTCCCCGCTGAATACAAATGGCGGTTGGAGGATATTTACCCAACCGACGCGGATTGGGAAAAAGATGTGCAAAAGGCGAAACAACTCACCGAGCAAGTTGCTGCCTTGAAAGGGACGCTGGCCCAGTCCGGGGAGCAGCTGCTCGCAGCATTGACGCTTCAGGACGAGCTGACGAAGACGCTCGATACGGTGTACGTCTACGCTCGCATGCGCCGTGACGAGGATAACGCAAACAGCACGTACCAGGGACTGACTGATCGTGCTACCAGCCTGAGCACGCAAGTATACGGTGCGCTCGCTTACATACAGCCGGAGATTTTGACCATCCCGACGGACAAGTTGGAAGCGTGGATCAACGACACAGAAGGTTTGGCGCACTACCGGATTTTGCTGGACGAGATTACGCGCTTCAAGCCGCATACGCTTTCCTCGGAGGAAGAGGCGCTCCTGGCGAACATGAGCGAACTGGCTTCGGCTCCTTCGAAAATTTTTGGCATGCTGAACAACGCCGACATGAAGTTCCCGATGATTACGGACGAAAACGGCGAAGAAGTCGAACTGACAAAAGGTCGCTACACGCAGTTCATGGAGAGCAAGGACAGACGCGTGCGCAAGGAAGCTTTTGAAGCGCTGTACACTACGTACGGCAAGTTTCGCAATACGATTGCCGCATCGCTGACCTCGGCGATCAAGGGCGATGTGTTTTACGCCCGGACGCGCAAATATCCGTCCGCCTTGTATGCGGCCCTGTTCGCGGACAACGTGGACTTGTCTGTGTACGACAACCTGATTTCGACGATTCACGAGCACTTGCCGCTGATGCACAAATACATCGCGCTGCGCAAAAAACTGCTCGGGGTCGACGAGCTGCACATGTACGATTTGTACGTGCCGATCGTGCCCGAGGTAGACATGAAAATCCCGTACGATCAGGCGGTCGCAACGATCAAGGAGGCGCTCCATCCGCTCGGCGAGGAGTACGGTCGCGTGCTGGCGGAAGGCTTCTCCAACGGCTGGATCGACGTGCATGAAAACGAAGGCAAGACGAGCGGGGCGTACTCATGGGGAGCATTCACGACCCATCCGTACGTGCTCATGAACTACCAGGACAACGTGAACAACATGTTTACGCTGGCCCACGAAATGGGGCATGCCCTGCACAGCTACCACTCCAATCAGGCCCAGCCATACACGTATGCCGATTACAAGATTTTCGTGGCGGAAGTAGCTTCCACGCTCAACGAAGCCCTGCTGATGCACCACCTGCTCAAGACCACGACAGACAAGAAGCAGCGTCTGTACCTGATCAACTACTATCTGGAGCAATTCCGCGGCACGGTTTTCCGTCAGACGATGTTCGCCGAGTTTGAGAAAATCGTCCATGCCAAAGAAGAGCAGGGCGAACCGCTGACAGCCGACTCGCTCAGTGCGATCTACCGTGAGCTGAACGTCGCTTACCATGGACCAGACATGGTTGTAGATAAAGAAGTAGATTTGGAGTGGGCGCGCATTCCTCACTTCTATCGCAATTTTTATGTCTACAAGTACGCCACGGGCTTCTCGGCGGCGACTTCCTTGTCCAAGCAGATTTTGGAGGAAGGACAGCCAGCTGTTGACCGCTACTTGGAGTTCCTCAAGGGCGGCAGCTCCGACTATCCGCTCAACCTGCTGAAAAAGGCGGGCGTCGACATGACCTCTCCCGCCCCGGTTGCAGAAGCGTTGAGTGTTTTCAAAGAGTTGCTGGACGAAATGGAGCAGCTCTTAAACGAGAAGTAAAGCGATGCTAAAAAAGCAGTCAAGTAATTCTACTTGGCTGCTTTTTCCTGTTTTAGATTTTTTCTGCTGAAAGCCCAAAAAACGGTAACGGTCTTCTATGTTGTTCGTATATACTTATGAAACTGGTAGGGATTATGTCCTCCTCCGCCTTGGGACGGAGACGAAATTCCAACCGCTGACTGTTTTGCAGCGAAGGTAAAAACTGGCACAATTACGCAAGGGGAACAGATTGTGAAAATTTGGAGGAATCATTGTGAAAAAACGGGCATCGATCATCATGGCCTCTCTATTGCTGGTTACGGCTGGTTGCGGAGGCCCAGCACCAGAGCCTCCAACGCAGGCTGAGGCAAAAGCGAAAGTCGTTGAAGTGGTTACGGTTCAAAAAGCTGCACAGCCAGTCGTGCTGCGTGTTACCGGAATGGTAGAGGCAAAGCGTGACGCCGTACTGCCTTTTGGAACGGGAGGAACGATTTCATCCATCCCGGTAAGTAAAGGGATGAAGATCGCGCAAGGCCAGTTGTTGGCAACGCTTGACTCGCGTTACTACCAAAAGGAAGTAGAAGCAGCCGCAAGCCAGGTGGAAGAGGCAGCGGCGCGCAAAAACAAAGCATTGAAGGGAGCAACTGCCGAGGCGATTGAACAGCAACGACTGCAAGTACAAAGTGCCCAAAGCCGTCTGGAAAAAGCAAAGCAGGACCTGACAGCAGGCGAAAAGCTGTTTGCTGGCGGAGCTATTTCACAGACCGAAATAAATGACTTGAAACGCGCCCTGACTCAAGCGGAAATTTCTGCGCGAGACGCACAACTGTCCCTCACCGAATTGCAACGCGGTGCGCAGCCAGAGGACATCGCCATGGCCAACGCATCGATCAAATCGGCAGCCGGACAGGTTGAGCGGGCGAAAAAGAGTCTGGATGATGCGAAAATTCATGCTCCTTTTGCCGGAACGGTCGTGGATGTATACAAACAAACAGGCGAACAGGCTTCGCCAGGCGATCAAATCATTCATCTGGTGGACTTGAGCGAAGTGAAAGTCACTCTTGATATTACCAATGATCTCATCAGTCAATTCCAGGAAAAAACGAAGGTGCAGGCTGTATCCGATGACGGCAAACAAAGCCAGGGAACGATTACTTTTGTCTCCCCGGTCGTGAGCAAGGAAACAGGCAAGTATCGGGTGGAAGTAACGATTCCGAATGCAGATGGATTCTGGCGTGGCGGAATGGCTGCAACGATTGAGGCTCCGCGCAAAGTGAACGGATTTTTGGTGCCGCTGGAAAGTGTCGGAGTTAACTCTACAGAGCACTATGTCATGGCGGTGGAAGATGGCCTTACTGTGAAGAAGGAAGTGAAGACCGGACAGATCGTCGACGATCAAATCGAGATTCTCTCGGGCGTCAAAGAAGGCGACCAGCTTTTGCGCAGCGGCATTACTTTCTACGTCGAGGGGCAAAAAGTAGAGGCGAAGGGAGAATAGTAGCATGGAAAAGTTGATTCTCTTTTTGCTGAAACGACGCCTGATTGTGTACTTGTTTACCTTTTTGCTCGTGCTTGCTGGCTTGGGCTCGCTGTTCAGCTTCAATGTCGAGCTGCTTCCGAAAACAAACTTCCCATCGATCTTCGTCAATGTATCGGGTGGGGCACTTCCCCCGGAAGAGATGGAAGAGAAGGTAACGAAGAACATCGAGCAAAATATCAAGTCAATTGCAAACATTAAAGAATACTCTTCTACTACAGGTACAGGTTACGCCAATATTACGATTATCGCCTTGGAAGGCAAAGGGGAACAAGTTAAGCAAGATGTGCAAAATACCGTTAACCGGCTGCGCAACGGCTTCCCGAAAGCGATTGACACGGTCAGCGTAACCCAGAACAGCTTCGGGGACGATCAAATGATCGACTACGCGCTTGTGGGAGCCGATCCGAAAGCGATGCTGAGCCTGGCAAAAACAACGCTCAAAGACCGGATCGAAGAAGTGCCAGGCGTAAAAGAAGTGTCTGTATCAGATCGCAGCTTCGAGAACAAAATCGCGATCACTTTGCGCCCTGAGAGACTGAACGCCTACCGCACAACGCCATCCGAGGTTGTTTCCCAGCTACAGGAAACGAACTGGAAGCAAGCGATCGGCACGCTCGAAAACACGGGCTTTGACACGGTCATCATGATCGACAACAGCTTCCATTCTGTACAGGAAATGAACGTGCTGCCGATCAACACGCCAAACGGAACCGTCACGCTGGAGCAATTGGCGACTGTGGAAGACATGCGCGGAAAAGTGAAAGACTCGGTAGCGCTGACTGATGGCATGGTATTCGTACACCTTAGCGTGTCGCGCTCAGACGGTTACGATCTGATTACTACCCAGCGCAATGTCGAGCAACTCATCAAGCAGATCAATACGGAAGCCGATGGAAAATATCAAATAAAAGTCATGTTTGAGGCTGCTTCCTTCATCGAGCATGCGGTATCGAACCTCAGCCGCGATGTGGCCATTGGTGGGGCATTGGCGATCATCATCCTGTTTGTGTTCTTGCGCAACTGGAGGGTGACGCTCGTCATCGCAACGACATTGCCATTGTCAGCTCTCATGACGTTTATCGCCATGAAAATGGCTGGCTACAACATCGACATGGTCAGCTTGCTCTCGATGAGCTTGTCGGTCGGCTTGATTGTCGACGCCGCGATCGTCGTACTGGAGAGCATCTATCATTTCCGTGAAAAAGGCGAGCAGCTGAAACAGGCGATCATCAAAGGAACGAAAGAGGTACTGACGCCTGTATTTACTTCGCAGCTTACGATCATCGTCGTATTTTTGCCGCTCGTTTTTGCAGACTTTGCCGATTGGCTCAAACCGATCATGGCGACGATTGCCTTTACCGTATCGGCTGCCATCATCGCTTCGACCATTGCCGCGTTCTTTTTCGTACCCGTGTTTTCCGATCGCTTTTTGCAGAAAGATAAAAAGGTCTCGCTGGAGGGCGAAGGAAAAGAACACGCTGTCAATCGGTTGTTCAACGGGCTGTTGAATATGGCTTTGCGCCACCGGGTCAAGACGATTATCGTGGCGGTGCTCATGCTTGTCGCCGTAACTTTCCTTACCCCTTTTGTGAAGATGGGGAACGGACTCGATCCGAACGAAAACTTTATTTTTGCCACGCTGAAGATGCCGACGGGTTCAACGCTGGAACGCACGCAAAAAGCTGCGGTGGTCGGAGAAGAAGCACTGCGGGGCATTTCCGAAGTAAAAGACGTCTTCTTCATAGCGTCCAAAAGTGATTCGGACATCTTCATCTCACTCGTGCCGAAGTCGCAACGCAATCGTACCAAGGAAGCTTTGACGGCTGATATCAACGAGCGCCTGAATGCGATCCCAGGCATTGAGTCCATCTCCATGTCTTTCGGACAACAAGGTGGATCAGCCCCGGTTCAGCTTAACATCACCGGGGACGATATGGAGCAAATGCGCAAGATCGCCACGGAGCTTGAGGGCATGCTGTCCACGATCAATGGCGTAACGAATATTCGCAACGATTTCAAAGAAGGAAAAGAAAAAGTAACGCTGATTCCGAAGCAAGATGCACTGGCCAGACTGAACGTTGACCATCGCTCCTTGCTCCAGCAACTGAGCGTTCTGATTGGCAACCAGCACATTACGTCCATCACAAAAGATGGCATCGATGTGGATGTGGTCGCCAAAATGCCGGACAACTGGCTGAAGCATCCAGAGCAGCTCAAGGGGATTACGGTAACATCCGAGAAAGGGGCACAAGTGCCGCTTGCTGACCTCGTAGATTGGGTCTACAGCAAATCGCCGATTACGCTTACACATCAAAAAGGCGAACGGATCATCAGTGTGTCCGCAGAGCTGTTGGGAAGCGATTTGGGTACGGTTGGACGTGAAATCAACGAGAAGCTGCCGGGCATGGTCATTCCTGAGGGATACAAAGTGGAAATTGCCGGCCAGTTGAAAGAACAAAGCGCCAACATGACACAAGGGATTCTTGTTTTCCTCGGCGTTCTTGCGCTGATCTATGTCATCATGGTCGCCCAGTTCGGCCGACTGTCGCAGCCGTTCATCATTATGCTGACAATTCCGATGGCACTGGTTGGCGTGGTACTTGGCTTCGTGCTCACGCAACGAACGTTTGGCGAGATGGCGATGATCGGGATTATCATGCTGGTCGGTATCGTGGTCTCCAACGCGATCTTGCTGATCGACCGGATCAACCTGCTGCGCGGTCGCGGCATGGCTACGGCAGAAGCGATCGTGCAAGGAACGAAAGACCGCGTGCGTCCGGTTATCATGACGAAGCTGACAGCAATCCTGGGGATGCTGCCGATGGGATTGGCAATGGCGGAAGGCTCCGACATGGAAGCTCCGCTTGCGACAGCCGTTATTGCCGGCTTGATTTTCCATACGATGGTTACCTTGATCCTCGTGCCTGTGCTGTACTCTTTGTTCGAAGGGGCAAAAGAAAAACGCCTGGCTCGCAAGGCAGCGCGTCAAGCGAAACGGGAAGCCAAGCGTTTGGCGAAACAAAACAAAAACAACGAGGTTTCCAAAACCGAGCTGTAGCACGATGCAGTCAGACTGCTTCGCCTGCCGCAAGCAAGCGGGGCACATCTGATCAACGAAGTGCGTTCCAATACGATAGCGAAAAGAAGAGAAGGGAAGGTGTGCTTTTGCCCCTTCTCTTTGCTTTTCGTTCGTCAGAAAGTTCTGTAGAATAGAAACTAAGGAAGATACATACGCACCGCGAAAGGAGTCTGACTATGGATCTGCAACTGAAGGGTAAGACAGCTCTTGTGCTTGCGTCGACAAAAGGGCTGGGAAAAGCGACAGCGCTTTGCCTCGCTCACGAGGGAGCAAACGTAACGATTTGCGGCAGAGACGAAGGCGCTCTGGAAGCTGTTCGCGCCGAGATTGAACAGGCAACAGGAAAAGCTCCGCTTGCCGTGGTCGTCGATGTGACCAAGCCGGAAGATATCGAGCGGGTTGTGCAGGCGACCGTCAGCGAGTTTGGCAGGGTGGATATTTTAATCAACAATTCAGGCGGGCCTGCCGCGGGCAAGTTTGACCAGTTGACGGACAAGCAGTGGATTTCCGCCTTTGAGCTGAACTTGCTGAGCTATGTCCGGGCGATTCGCGCCGTTTTGCCGCATATGCGCGCCAACCAGTTTGGGCGCATCGTCAACTTTGCCTCTTCTTCGTTCAAGCAGCCGTTGGAAAACTTGATTTTGTCCAACACGTTCCGCACGGGCGTTTTGGGCTTGGCGAAAACGTTGTCTTCCGAGCTGGGGCCGGACGGCATTTTGATTAACACAATCGGCCCGGGACGAATCGCCACAGACCGCGTGCAGCAACTGGACGGACTAAGCGCGAATGCAAAAGGCGTTACGGCAGATGAAGTCCGCGCAAACTGGGAGCAGCAAATTCCGCTTGGCAGGTACGGTCACCCGGATGAATTTGCCCGCACGGTGACTTTTTTGGCGTCGCCAGCCAACAGCTATGTCACCGGACAATCGTTTCTCGTTGACGGCGGCCTGGTCCGGGCGATCTAGGGCACTATTTCCCATTCAAAGGAGGAAAGAAAATGAGCAAAGAAAGCTCGTTTGACATCGTATCCAAGGTGGACTTGTCGGAAGTGAACAACGCCATCCAGACGGCTTTGAAGGAAATCGAGAACCGCTTTGATTTCAAAGGGAGCAAAAGCAGCATCTCATTGGAAAAGGAAGAGCTTGTCCTCATCTCGGATGACGAATTTAAGCTCGGCCAGGTCAAAGACATTTTGCTCGGCAAGCTGGTCAAGCGCGACGTCCCGATCAAAAACTTGGACTATCAAAAGGTGGAGCCGGCAGCGGGCGGGACGGTTCGGCAGCGCGTGAAGCTGGTGCAAGGAATCGACAAGGAAAACGCCAAAAAGATCAACAGCATCATTAAAGACGCAGGGTTGAAGGTGAAAACGCAAGTGCAGGACGATCAAATCCGCGTGACCGGAAAAAGCCGGGATGAACTGCAACAGATCATTCAGGCGATCCGCAAGGCAGATTTGGCGCTCGACGTGCAATTTATCAACTACCGCTGATTGCTAGAAAAGTTTTGCGTCTAACTCTCTTTGCTCTCGCATATGCATGTACAAATAAGTGACAAGCACTTGCGAAAGGGAGAGTAGAGACATGAAGGTCTTTATTATCAGTATGCGCAATCTCATTTTGGGCGGGATCGTCTTCGTAGTTGTTTTGGTGGCGGGAATCGTGCTATTGGTCAAAGACCCGTTGCACGTCTCTGACTCCTATCGACCAGGTGACACGAGTGTGCCGACTACCACGGCCAACACTCCGGTGAGCCAGCCGACCGATGCCGCCAAGCCGTCTTTGAACATGGATATTTCCGTGGACGGAACGACAGCAGAAGTGTCGCTTTTGACGCAAAACTTCGAGTTCGTTCAGGAGAGCAGCGAGCTTGGGCAAACCCCGGTGTTTGGCAAAGGCCACGCCCATCTGTACCTCGATGGAGAATCCAAAGGAATGATCTACCATCCGGAGTTCATGCTGAAAAAGCTGCCAAAAGGCGAGCACGAAATCCGCGTGGAGCTGAATTACAGCAACCATCTGCCATACAAGGTAGAAGCGACGCAAAAAATTGTGGTGAAATAAGCGAAAAGCGTTCCGATGAGGGCGCTTTTCTTTTTCTGTTCGGAAGGAATATGATGGAAGAGAACGAATCCTAGTTGATAAAGATGGAATAGTCTGAATGTTTTTGGGGGTGCTTGCATGCTGCGGATGATTACGATTGGCAACTTGCTGGATGAGACAACCAGACTTTATCAGGATAAGGAAGCGCTAGTCTACCATGAACGATCGTTGCGTTATTCGTTTGCCGAGTTTCAGGAAGTGTGCAATCAGGCGGCAAGGGGATTTATGTCGCTCGGCATTCAAAAAGGGGAGAACATCGCGATCTGGGCGACAAATGTGCCGGAATGGGTGATTTCCCAGTTTGGAACGGCCAAGATGGGCGGAGTGCTTGTGACGGTGAATACAAGCTACCGCGTCCATGAGCTGGAGTATTTGCTGCGGCAGTCTGAATCGACGACACTGCTGCTCATCGACGGGTATCGGGATGCGAACTACCTCGACATGATCAAGGAAATTTGTCCCGAGCTGGAGACGTGTGAGCCGGGCGCTCTCCAGTCGAAGCGGCTTCCCCATTTGCGCAATGTCATCTACTTGGGCGAGGAGCGGCAGCCGGGGATGTTTTTATGGGCAGATTTGCTCGCGCGGGCCGAGCTGGTCAGCGAGGAAGAACGGCGTTTGCGGCAAGAGTCGCTTTCGCCCGACGACGTTATCAACATGCAATATACGTCAGGGACGACTGGCTTCCCCAAAGGAGTCATGCTGTCGCATGTGAACATCGTCAACAACGCCATCAAGGTAGCGGAATGTCAAGGGCTCGGCATCGAAGACCGGGTGTGCATCCCCGTGCCGTTTTTTCACTGCTTTGGCTGCGTGATGGGCACGCTCGCCTGCGTTGCCACGGGAGCGGCGATGGTCCCTGTCACCGCTTTCGATCCCGGATTGGTGCTCTCGATTGTCGAAGCCGAACGATGCACAGCGCTGTACGGAGTGCCGACCATGTTCATCGCCGAGCTGAACCATCCGTCTTTTGCCGAGCGCGATCTCAGTTCGCTGCGCACGGGCATTATGGCGGGTTCTCTTTGCCCGATCGAGGTAATGAAAAACGTAGTGGACAAAATGGGCATCCGCGACATCACGATCGCCTATGGACAGACGGAAGCTTCCCCGGTCATCACCCAGACGCGGCCAGAAGATTCCATCGAGCGCAAGGTATCCACCGTAGGCAGGCTGCACGAAGGAGTGGAAGCGAAGGTCATCGACCCAGCGACGGGAGAGACGCTGCCTCCTGGCGTCCAGGGCGAGCTGTGTACGCGCGGATATTTGGTGATGAAAGGGTATTACAATATGCCGGATCAAACCGCGAAGGCGATCGACGAAGAGGGCTGGCTGCATACGGGAGATTTGGCGACGGTCGACGAGGAAGGCTACTACCGGATCACAGGCAGATTGAAGGATATGATCATTCGCGGAGGGGAAAATATTTATCCGCGTGAGGTCGAGGAGTTTCTGTACACGCATCCGAAAATACTGGACGTGCAAATCGTCGGTGTTCCAGACGCCAAATACGGAGAGCAGGTGCTGGCCTGCATTCGGGTAAAACCGGGCGAGACGCTGACAGAGGAGGAAGTGTTGGCGTACTGCGAAGGCAAAATTGCCCGTTTCAAAACGCCGCGCTACATCCAGTTCGTCGCCGAATACCCGATGACAGCGTCTGGCAAAATTCAAAAGTTCAAGCTGCGTGAACAGGCGCTGGCATCGTTTGATCTTGCCGATTCGGCCCGGAACGAGCTTGCCTGAGCAACGAATAAGTGGTGAAAAGAAGCGCCGGGGGATGCTGTCCTGGCGTTTTTTTGTTCCGGTCAGGCTGGCGATCTGGAAGCGGAGCCGTGTTGTACCGACCAGACTGGCGATCCGGTAGGGGAGTCGCGTTGTTCCGGTCAGGCTGGTGATCCGGTAGTTGTCCACTTTGATCCAACCGGGCTGCCTATCCGATATGGGTACCGCGTTATCCCGGTCAGGCTGGCGATCTGGAAGCATAGCCGCTTTGTGCCGACCGGACAGCCGATCCAGTAGCGGTACCGCTTCGTTCCGTCAGCAGTGGAGAAAATGCAGCTTCCAGTTCCGCAACACCGCTTGTCGTCTCTGTAGCTTGGCGGGAAAGCGAACGCACCTTCCAGGAAAACTTTTCTCCGTTACAAAAATGGTTTAAAAAGGAATTTTTCAACCTTTACAACCTGGCAACTCTTTACTATCATGAGTGGAAATGCGAGGAGAGAGGGGAAACGCACAATGGAAGTCCGCCGATTGGGGCCAGAAGATGCAGAAGCTTTTGTAAAAGTAAGATTGGAAGGGTTGCAAACCGACCCGGATGCATTCGGTGCTACGTATGAAGAAGATGCGGCACGGCCTATGGCGGAGTGGAAGGAGCGGCTGTCTCAGGGACCACAAGGCGACAGCGGTTATTTTGGCGCTTTCGTCGCAGGGGAGCTGGTAGGGATCATCGGCTATTTCCGCCATCGCGGCATCAAGGCGCGGCATAAGGCAGCGGTCGTGTCTATGTACGTCCGGGAAGCGCATCGCGGGACAGGTGTCGCGCAAGCGTTGATGCACGAAGAGCTGGCGTATTTGAAAGCGCGCGGAGACATTAGCCAGGTTCAGCTTGCGGTTGTGACGAGCAACCCTGGGGCTGTACGTTTTTACGAGAAAATGGGTTTTGTGCCGTACGGTTATGAAAAACAAGCTTTGAAGGTAGGGGAGCGCTACGTCGACGAGACGCTGATGTACGTACTCTTGCATGAGTAGTGGCTACCGCTTGAAAACGAACGCTTGACCAGACGAAAAAGCGAAGGCATGTGTGGCAGCATGCCTTCGCTTCTGTATGGAAAAACATGTTTCGAGCAAAAAGATTAACGATTTGCTTCGTAGGCAGCGATTTTGTCCTCGTATTGCAGCGTAATTCCGATGTCGTCGAGGCCGTTCAACAGGCAGTAGCGGCGGTACGGGTCAACCTCGAACGGATAGGACAAACCATCGCTGTCGCGCACGACTTGCTGTTCGAGATCAATCGTCAGCTCGTAATTTTCGCGGCTTTGTGTGCGCAAGAACAGTTCGTCGACTTGCTCTTCGCTGAGCTTGATCGGCAGGATGCCGTTTTTGAAGCAGTTGTTGTAAAAAATGTCGGCAAAAGACGGAGCGATCACGCAGCGGAAGCCGTAGTCGAGCAAAGCCCACGGAGCGTGCTCGCGCGACGAGCCACAGCCGAAGTTGTTGCGGGCGAGAAGCACAGTCGAGTCTTTGTAGGCAGGGGTGTTCAGGATGAACGAGTCGATCGGCGAGCCATCGACGTTAAAGCGCCATTCATAAAACAGGAACTGGCCAAAGCCGCTGCGCTCGATGCGTTTCAGGAACTGTTTCGGGATGATTGCGTCTGTATCTACGTTGACACGGTCCAGTGGCGCGACCAGTCCGGTGTGGATGACAAATGGGTTCATTGGAATACCTCCTCGCTTGCGCTCTCTCTTTTCCATTCACGTACGTCTACGAAGCGGCCTGCGATGGCTGCCGCGGCTGCCATTTCCGGGCTGACGAGGTGAGTGCGTCCGCCACGGCCTTGACGTCCTTCAAAGTTGCGGTTGGAAGTGGAAGCGCAACGCTCTCCTTCTGACAAGATATCCGGGTTCATGGCGAGGCACATGGAGCAGCCGGATTCACGCCAGTCGAAACCGGCTTCCTGGAAAATGAGGTGCAAGCCTTCTTGCTCAGCCAACTGCTTGACTGCCTGGGAGCCAGGTACGACCATCGCGTGTACGGAAGGGGAGACTTTGCGTCCCTTGGCAACTTCCGCCGCTTTGCGCAAGTCTTCAATCCGTCCGTTTGTACAGGAGCCGATGAAGACGCGGTCGATTTTGATTTCGCTCATAGGCGTTCCCGGAGCAAGATCCATGTAAGCGAGAGCGTCCTGAGCCGCTTTGCGCTGTGCCGTAGTCTCAAAAGCTTCCGGGTCTGGAACCGTGCTGGTGATGTTCGTGCCCATGCCTGGGCTGGTGCCCCATGTCACTTGCGGTTCGATGGCAGCGGCGTCGATTTCGACACATGTATCGTACGTAGCGCCTTCGTCTGTGCACAGCTCTTTCCATGCTTCCACTGCTGCCAGGAAGTCTTCGCCTTGCGGAACGTAGCGGCGGCCTTGCAGATAGTCAAACGTCGTTTGGTCCGGAGCGATCAGCCCGGCGCGTGCGCCACCTTCAATCGTCATGTTGCACACGGTCATGCGCTCTTCCATTGTCAGCTTGCGGATCGCTTCGCCTGTGTACTCTACGACGTACCCGGTGGCAAAGTCAGTTCCGTATTTTGCGATAATCGCCAATATTAAGTCTTTTGCGCTGACACCGAAAGGCAGGTCGCCGTTCACGCGGACTTCCATCGTTTTTGGCTTCAGCTGCGGCAAGCATTGTGTGGCGAGTACGTGTTCGACCTCGCTCGTCCCGATCCCAAAGGCGAGGGCGCCGAATGCCCCGTGCGTGGAAGTGTGGCTGTCGCCGCACACGATCGTTTTGCCGGGATGTGTCAGGCCAAGCTCAGGGCCGATGACGTGGACGATTCCTTGATCCGGGCTGTTCAGGTCAGCGAGTGTAATGCCAAATTCCCGGCAGTTATCAGTCAGTGTTTCCATTTGCTGACGGGAGATCGGGTCTTTGATATTGAAGCGATCCGCTGTCGGCACGTTGTGGTCCATGGTGGCAAAAGTCAGTTCTGGACGGCGGACTTTGCGGCCAGCCAGGCGGAGCCCTTCAAACGCTTGCGGAGAAGTCACCTCGTGCACCAGATGCAGATCAATGTACAAAAGGCTCGGTTTGCCAGCTTCCTCGTGAATCACGTGATTGTCCCAAATCTTTTCAAACATTGTACGGGGTTTCATTAGTGAATGCCTCCTTCGTGCGAAAACTCTTAACAAGGTTGTATCATGGCAAAGAAAATAGTTCAAAGATATAATAATTATGAGAAGGATAGCTTTTGCCTATCGGGAGGTTTTTTATGGAGTTACGACAGATTCGTTATGTGCTTGCAGTAGCGGAGGAACGCAGCTTTTCGCGTGCGGCCAACCGCTTGCATCTGGCTCAGCCATCGCTTAGCCAGCAAATCGCCAAGCTGGAAAAAATATTGGGTGTGAGTCTGTTTCATCGTTTGCCCCAGCATGTGGAGCTGACAGATGCGGGCCAGCGTTTTGTGCAGGTGGCGCAGACGCTGGTAGACATGTCGGAAGGGCTGGAGCGGGAAATGCGCGCGTATGCAGTGGGGGAGAGCGGCCGACTGCTGGTTGGCAGCTTGCCGATCACGGGCGCTTACGTCCTGCCGCGTGTGTTGCCGACGTTTACCAAGCTGTTCCCCGGAGTCGAGCTGCAACTGATGGAGGAAACATCCAGCCATCTGGAACAGTTGCTCGTGCGTGGAAAAATCGACGTCAGCTTGCTGACGATGCCGATCAGCGACCCTTCGCTGGAGATCATTCCGGCGATCAATGAAGAAATTTTCCTGGCGGTGCCGCCGAATCATCCATTGGCTGGCAAAAAGCAGGTCGACTTGGCCGAGCTTGCGGATCAGCCGTTCATTTTGCTGAAGGAAGGGCAAGGCTTCCGGACGATTTCCTTGCGGTTGTGCGAGCAAGCTGGCTTCCGTCCGCGCATCGTCTTTGAAAGCACCAACATCCAGACCGTCCAATCGCTGGTCGCGGCGGGCATGGGGCTGTCTTTTGCCCCGGAAATGATTACGCTGGCGCCAGGGACGATAGAGCCGCCCGCCTACGTACGGCTTACGACGAAGCCATACCGGACACTCGTCGTTGCCTATCGCAAAGACAAGCCGCTGTCGCGCCCGGCTGAAGCGTTTGTGCGCTGTTTGGTGGAGCAGGGCGGGGCGTTGTAAAAAGCGGATGAAGTGTCAGCCGCGTGCGACAAACAGGCAGGCTTTGTGCTACACTGTTTCCAAATCATTCTAGGAAGGAAGATCCATGATGAGAGAACTCAAGACAGAAGCAGAATTTGAACAGGCGATTGCCGCCGAGAAGCCCGTCGTGGTCAAATTTTTTACCGATTGGTGCCCGGACTGTCACCGCATCGATCCGTTCATGCCGGAAGTGGAAGAACAATATAAAGAGCAAGTGGACATGGTCGCTGTCAATCGCGATACGCTGCCTGATTTGTCCCAGAAGCACGATGTGTTCGGGATTCCCAGCTTCATCGCGTTCAGCCGGGGCAAAGAGCTCGTTCGCTTCGTCAGCAAGCTCGGCAAAAGCCGCGAAGAGATCGAGCGTTTTCTCGACCGCGCCGTTCAGGTAAACAACGGTTTGAACGCAGAGTAATGCAACGAACATAAGGCAGGGAGATTGACCATGCGATCGATGAAAAAAGAAGGGGAATGGCTCGTCTGCCACTTGCAGGCGGAGGACGACGCCATTCCGATCGGGAACCTGCTGCGCGAGGGATGGAAGCTGCCACGCAAGCAGGTCCATCTTTTGTTTCAGCATAAAGAAGTGCTTGTAGACGGCGCTCCTTGTGCCCAGCACACGCAAGTGCGAGAGGGACAGGAAATTCGCATGCGCTTGTGCCAGCCAGAGCCGCTCGGACTGGACCCGGCGAGCGAAACGGTGCCGATTTTGTACGAAGACGACCATCTGCTGATCGTGAACAAGCCTGCGGGCATGCTGCTTCATCCAACCGAGCCGAACCATCACCTGACTTTGGATCATTTGGTGTCCGGGCACTTTTTCCGCACCGGACTGCAAGCGAAAGTGCGTCATGTGCACAGGCTGGATCAGGATACGTCCGGGGTGGTTTTGTACGCCAAGCACGCCTGGGCGTCGGCCTTGCTGGACGAAATGCTGCGCGAGCGCAAAATCAAGCGGACATACCTCGCTTTCGTCTCCGGGCAGATGGCAAAAGGGAACGGCAAAATCAATGAGCCGATCGGCAAGGACAGGTATCATGCCACCCGCAGAAGAGTCGCGCCCAACGGCGATTCTGCCGTCACGCACTATGAAGTCAAGGAGCGCTACAAGACGGCGACAAAAGTCGAGTGCAGACTGGAGACGGGGCGCACGCATCAAATTCGCGTCCACCTGAGTCATATCGGGCATCCGTTGCTGGGCGACGAGCTGTATGGAGGGAAGCAAGATTTGATCAGAAGACAGGCGCTGCACGCGGCGGTACTGACGCTTGCCCATCCGTTCGGGGGAGAGCTGGTGCAGGCGTCGGCCCCGCTGCCGCTCGATTTGCTCGCTTTGGAAAAGAAGCTGCGCTAAGCGCCATTTTGCCGAATCGTGAATAAACTGCCAAGGAAGAAACGAGAGAGGGTGGCAGGATGAAACGACCCACAATCGGCATCTTGACTTGGCGGGAGGGCAAGCGATTCGCGGAGCCAACCTATTTTCGCCGATTGCTGAAGGCGGGACAAGAACTGGGCTGCACTGCCTTTTTATTTTCGCCAAAAGACGTGCTGGCATCAGGCAAGCAGGTGAGAGGGTACGTCCTGGATGCAAACGGCAAGTGGCAATCGCGCTTGTTTGACCGTCCGGACGCTGTGTTCGACCGTTACCGCTACACACCGACCCAGGCGTTCAAGGATTATGTGGCATTTCGCCGCACAAGCCCGTTCTTGTACGCCAACAATCGTCTGGCGAACAAATGGCGCGTCCATGAGGTATTGCACCGCGATTCGCGCATGCATCGCTGGCTGCCGGAAACGCTTTTGTACAATCGGCAAAATCTCATCAAAATGCTCGGCAGGCATTCGCTCTTGTACGTAAAGCCGTTGAATGGAACAGGCGGACGCAACATCCTCTCGATCGAGAAGCACGGCGGAGGGTATCGTCTGCTTGGGCGCGACAAGCAAAGGGCGAAGATTTCCAAGGTCTTTTCCGACATCTCCGCCGTTTTGCGCTGGACGGATCGGTGGACAAGGCAAGAGAAGTACATCGTTCAGCAAGGCTTGCGGCTGCAACTGGTGCCAGCGCGAGCCGTAGACATGCGGCTTTTGATCCAGAAAAACGGCCAGGGCGAGTGGAGCATCACAGGCCACGGCTTCCGGGTAGGGGGGGAGCGCAGCGCTACTTCCAACCTGCACGGGGGCGGAAAAGCTGTGCCGGTTCCCGCCTTTTTAAAGCCCAAATTCGGCGAGGAACGCTCGGCGCAAATCGTCCGCGACTGTGAAGACCTCGCCCATCAAACAGCGGAGACGCTGGAAGATCACTTTGGGCGAATGGTGGAGTTCGGACTGGACATCGGGATCGATGTAGACGGTCGCGCCTGGCTGATCGAAGTCAACCCCAAGCCAGCGCGAGAAATTTTTCGCGAGATGGGGGCTACGGAACAGTACAAACGCGCGATCCAACGGCCGCTGGAGTACGCCATCTACCTGGCGAAAACGCAAGGGCGCGAAGGACGCGAGCCTTTGCTGAAACGAAAGGTTGCGAGTCGGTAAGAAATCAAGCAAGCAGAAAGCGGAGCAAACAGCCGGGCTGATGAAGCTGCGGCTGTTTGGTGCGGGTAAAAGCGGATGAAGCGGGAGATCACTTGGTTATCTGATTTGCTTCGCACACGCAAGGATCGTCTCGATGACGAGCTGCGGTTCCGTAAATTGCGGGAAATGTCCGCTGTTTTTGGCGACGACATGCTGGCTTTGCGGGGAGAGGGCGAGCAATTCCCGTTGGTTCTCCCACCTTTTTCGCCGCGCTGCTTCTGGCATCATGCGGTTTTCCTTGCCTCCGGTGATGACGTACAGCGGGATGTCAGGGAATGCCGCGTGATCATTCAACTGGGCGACGGTTTGCTGGACAAAATGCACCTCACTGAACTTTTTGTGTGCAGACCAGGAGTCGAACAGGGCGAGCAGTCTGTTGATTGCCTTGACCGCGCTGGTTTGGTAGTCCCCGAGCAGGAGATCTTTCGGATGGCTGGCTTCAATCAGGACCATCCCGGATACTTCAGCAGGATAGCGGCGGGCATACAAATTGGCGTACAGCCCTCCCAAAGAATGTCCCACCAGCAAAAAGGGCGGCTCCCAGCCGGCAGCGGCTAGTGCTTCGCGCAGCGTTTCCACAATCGTGACGCCATCCTGAGGCTCTTGCGGTTTGTCGCTGCCCGAGACGCCCAAGCGATTGTAGGAAAAAACGGAGCTTTCCGCAGACAAGGCGGGGAGGACTCGCATCCAGCCTTCGATGGGACCAGACCCGCCGTTGATCAGCACCAGCTTGGGCGAGCCGTCGCCGCTGATGTTGTATTGCAGCATTCCTTTTGAAGTACGGATGTTCTTGATCTCGATCGCCAAAGCAAGCCACCTTCTTTTAGGTTGATATGGTTACATACGTGGACAAACCGATCAAGTTCCGCAAAATGGAAAAGGTTTTTAGGGGGAATAGAGAGAGTAGGATCGTGCTGTTAGGTGAACCATAATTTAATTATGTAAACTAAATGCTGGTTTCCAACATGCCAAAGTGGAGTTGCCAACTTGCCAGATACCTCGTCTGGCTGTTTTGTCTGAGTGAGGGGAGAGCAGTTGGGCGAATTGCCCAATGGTTGCCGAGATGGAGTTAGGGGAAGGTTTCGCAGTGTTCGATATAGCTAAACAGCCAGGACCACCCGCTTTCTTGACTGGAACTGGGCATCGCAGAGAGTTTGATCTTAGTGAATATCGCGCCTGATCAAAAAACGATGCGCAGAAAAAGTTATAAACCTCCCATATAAAAAATTCTACGCGATACAACCGCACGGGAAATGATTTGTTGTTTCGCAAAAGAACAGGAGCTTGCGGTCTTTCAGTGCCAGATGCTAGATTGTTGTTCAGTAACATATCCGCCTTTTCCCCATAAAAAACCTCCCTTGCCACGCCATGGTGGAGGGAGGTGAACCTGAACCGATCGGCAAAGCTATCCGTTTTTCACCGCTTCTGCCACTTCCGGGAGCGGCAGGCGCTCGTACTGGATTACCCGATCGCCCTCATAAGTAAAAACGTGCTGGATCGGCTGCTCGTGTTCCAGCATGTACGGCAAAAACTGCGGAACATTTTCGGCGATCCCTTCGTTCTTCGGATGCAGCATCCAGTCGAGACTCAGCCAGTCCAGGATGCCTTCCTCAACGCGACGTGGCGTCAGCGGACGCTCAAACGTCTCAGGCAGTTCCGCCACATAGGCGTACATGCCGCCAACGACATCTCCGTCCAGCTTCCACGAAACGACCCCTTTGTAAGTGGCGGAGGACAAGGCAATACCTGTCTCCTCGAAAACTTCGCGCAGCACGCAGTCAAGCGGAGACTCGTTTGGCGCGAGCTTGCCGCCGACGCCGTTCCAGCGGCCCATCAGCGGCGGTTTGCGCCGATTCAACAGAAGGTATTCGTTTGCATGCTTGAGAAAACAGATGGTGTACGTGTACATATCGTTCCTTTCCAGGTGACGCCCGCTCTCAAATGTCTTGGGAGAAGCGAACCATGTCTGTCAGCTGAATGCCGTTTTCATAGATTTCTTCCTCATAATGGCGCAGAAAGAAGTCCCGGTCAATCCAGGTCATGCGAAAGCCGCATTTTTGGTAGAGGGCCAGTTGATCCAGGCTGGAGTTGCCTGTGCCGACCTCAATCGTTTTGTAGCCGGACACTTTCGCTGTCTCGATGGCATGCAAAACGAGCTGCTTGCCGATGCCCTGTCCTTGATGCGCTTCGTCTACAGCGACGTTGACCAGCTCAATCGTATCGGGGCGCGTAGAGATGAGGACGTAGACGCCAACAAACTGTTCATCCTGGGCGGCAACATAGCACTGGCCCCTTTGCAAATAGTCTTCCACCAATTTTTGCGAAGGATCTGCGAGCAAGAGCAGATCCATGGGCGCTTCTTCATGGGGAGCCAGCTTTCTGATTTCCATTTCGTTCTCTCCTTTTGCCAAAAACCTATCCACATCGGGGAAAAGGAACCGCGCTGTCAGCGGCCATTCCTCGCGTGTGGAAAGCTTGTAATTTGTGCTATTATAACAATCGTTGCGAAAGTTTGTAAAATGTGCCAATCCAAAAGCGGGAATCAAGCTACAGGATGGGACCAGTCAAGTCGAGAAAAGAGAGGAAAGCAGCTATGGATTTGATTCACGTAAATGTGGCCTACGTCTTGCTGTATGACCAAGATACCGATAAAGTGCTCATGGTGCAAAATGAGGAGTATTGGAGTTTGCCAGGCGGGAAGCGGGAAAATGGCGAGCTGCTCTGCGACGCAGCGAAGCGCGAGGCTATGGAAGAGACGGGGCTTTCCGTGCAGGTCGGCAAGATTGTGCATGTCAGCGAAAAGGTCATTGGCCGCGAGTTTGCGACATTTGTCACGTTTATGGGCGAGATTGTCGGCGGCGAGTTGGGAACGACCGATTCCGAGATTCAGGCGATCGAGTGGAAAAGCATTGCGGAAGCAGAAAAGTTGATGCCGTATTTGCCCAACATCCGTGAACTGATGCGCAATCAGGCACATTACCAGGTAGAATAAATTGCCCAAAAAAGCTCACGGTTGCAACAGCCGCGAGCTTTTTTCATGTGCACACTGATCCACTCCGTGCAAAAAGCACTATGAAGTTTGCCCGAGCAGCACAGGCAGTTCGTCGAGCAAATACTGCTTGGTGATCGGGTCGTCGTAGTTCCATTTGTCGTCGATCAGGTAAGCCTGTCCGTTTTGCACGGCTGGCAGATTGCTCCACTGAGCCGTCCGCTCCAGCTGTTGGCGGGTCTGGCTGTCATTGGCCGACTGAATCAAGTAGACGCGGTCGCCGGCGAACAAGGGCAGTTGCTCCGGCGTGACTTCGGCAAAGGCGACATGTTGCGCGATCAGCTTCCGGATGTTGGCCTGAGCGTTCACCATGCCCGAGCCGTAAAGCGTAGAGAGCAGCCCTTTTCCGGCCATGACGAACAGTTTCCCATCCTGACAAATGAAAGAAGACGCCGTTTCTTCCCGATTCGGCAAAGGTAAGTGCCGTTTGAGCGCATTCAGCTTCTGCTCATGCGTTGCGATCCATTCCTCTGCAAGCTGTTGCCTCCCGACGATCGTGGCAATCGTCCGAAAGCGTTGGTACAGCGGGGCGTATTTGTTGTACGTCACGATCGGGGCGATCCGGGAAAGCTTCCGGATCAGCTCTTCGTCCTCGCAAAAACCGAGCAGGATCAGATCGGGCTGCAACTCCGCGATCTTTTCCCAATCGACCAGGTGACCGATGTCAGCGACGCCAAAGAGTTGTTCCTGGTACAAAATGCCCGAACTGTTTGCTTTGTTGACGCCGACGGGACTTACGCCGAGCGCGAGCAGTTCCCCCGGGGCATCGCCGATCATCACGATCCGCTCCGGGGCAGGGGGCAGGGCGATTTTGCGTCCAGTTGCGTCCCGGTAGTTCAGTCTCTCCTGCTGCATGCGGATGAACTGCCGCGGCGTCACCCCGGTGGCTTGGCGGAAGCGACGGTTAAAGTAGTATTGGTCTTTGAAACCGACCTGGTCCGCAATCTCGTAAAGCCGATCATCCGAGTAGAGCAACAGTTCCTTTGCCCGCCTGATCCGCAAATCGGTCAAGTAATCGAGCGGCTTTTGCCCTGTCAGCGACTTGAACAGATGAGAGTATTGCCAACGGGGAAGGTGGGCGAGAGCAGCCAGCTGTTCCACGGTAATCGGCTCTTGAAAATGCGTGTGCAAAAAAGCGCGTGTTTGCTCGACAGCGAGCTCCGGCGACAGGCGCGTATCCGCGTTTCGTTTGGCAGCGAAAATCAATTCCAGCAGCTCATGAAACAAAATGCGCTCGCGCATTCCGCCGGGATCGTTGTCCGGGTGACGAGTGGAATACAACGTTTGCAGTTTTTGCAAAACGGGTGAAAACGGATGAACGACAAAATCATCCGCCCCGGCGAACAGCTTTCCCCGATACGGATGAGACGACTGATCCTCCATTTGATAGACAAAGAAATCGAGCCGAAAATAGCTGACGCTTTCTTCCGCAGCGGGCGCAACGAGGCACGATGTATCCGGCGGCAACAGGAAGCAGGTTCCTTTTGCCAACATCAGGCTTGTCTCGTCTACTTGCACGGCACCTGACCCGCCTGTACATGCCAAAAGCGTATGATGAGCGCCAGGCGAAATCCGTTCAGGCTCGGCAGGCGACTGAAACAGCATTTCATGGAACGAGAACAAGAGCGTGCGCAGGGGAGGGATGGCAAGTTTGTTCAAAAAGGAGAGCCTCCTTTTGCTAACAATCGAGAATAATAATCATTATCTATCATACGCAAAGAAAAACAGCCTTTCAACGAAAAGGTTGAAAAGCTGTTCACAGGCAATGCAAGGTGTCGAATCGATCTACTTTTTGGCTTGCATAATGGTTGGCAGCTCGCCCAAAATGCGTTGCTTGGTAATGGCGTCGTCATAGCCCCATTTTGCGTCTACGAGATAGGCGTGGCCGTTTTTGACGGCAGGCAAGTTTTTCCACAGCGGGTTTTCGATGAAACGCTCAAATTCGGCTTTGGAGTCGTCGAGCGACACCATCAGGAACAGGTGATCCCCGGCGACTTCGCCGAGCCGTTCTTTGGAAAACTCCTCAAAAGACACGCCGTTGTCCAGCATTTTTTGAATAGCCCCGGTAGGCTTGAAGCCTTTTTCGTGATACAGGCTGGAGGACAGTCCTTGCGTGCCAAGCGCGTAAAGGCTTTTGCCGCCGTCGTAAAAAATAAAGACGCTGGCCGTTTCGTTCGGCTTCACCTGACCTTGGGCTTGCATGTTGCTCCAGAACTGCTCTGTTTGCTTTTCGTAGTCGGCGATCCACGCCTTGGCTTCTGGTTGTCTGTCCAAAATATCGCCCAACGTCAGCAGGCGCTCCTTCACAGGCCGATATTTGTCAAAAGCGACGGTCGGAGCGATTTTCGAAAACACTTGCAGCCGCTCTTCCTCGATGTTCACACCGAGAATAATCAGATCGGGATTGAGCGCGAGCATTTTTTCCGGATCGCCCGGATGGCCCACGTCCTCGACGCCTTGCAGCTCGTCGCCGAACACGGTCGGCTTCGCATCGATCATATTCAGCCCGACAGGCTTGACGCCGAGGGCGAGCAAATCTCCAGCCGTATTGCCGATGAAGATAACGCGTTCGGCGTGCGCGGGAATTTCCACTTCGCGATTCATGAAGTCTTTGTACAGTCGCGTTTGCTTCTGGCTGTCGCCCGTCGGTTGCGTGGTTGCAGCGGCTCCTTTTGCAGTGGCAGGCGCTTCCGCTGTCTTCTGGGCAGCATCGGTTGGGGCGGGGGTAGGTGCTGATTGCCCGCACCCGGAGAGCAAGAGCGCTGCGGAGAAGAAGACAGCTTGCAAGGTGGCGATGAGTGGTCGTACCTGTATCATTTTGCGAGGACATCTCCCTTGTAAAAATGTATCGATAATGATTATCAATCAACCTCATCTTAGGAGATCGCAGGAGGTTGCTCAATGGACAAACGTAAATTCTTTTAATAGAAAAATAAGAGAAGGGGGCTTTCTTTTCCGGCAAATGGGTTGCTTCCCGCTTCCTTGTTGCACTATCATACTAAAGGATAAGCTTCATCACACAGATGACTCACAACGGTTGAAAAGACGAAATATTCCCGAATATCAAATGCCTAAGGGTGGAGGTTTGCGATTGCGATGGAAAACGGTGTGAGAGTTGAAGGAAAAACAATCGAGCAATGGAAAAGCGAGTATCCGTTGTTGTCCGAGCTGATGGCAACAGCGGAAGTATTTTGGACAAATCCGCGTCTGACTCCGGTGGCGGAAGCAGAAATGACGGTTACGGCGGAAGAGGTGCAAGATGCAGAGGAGCGTTTGCGCCGATTTGCCCCGTTTATCCAGCAGGCTTTTCCGGAAACGAGCTCGGCTTCCGGGCTGATCGAGTCGCCGCTTGCTTCGATCCCCAACATGCAAGACGAGCTGGCAAGGCGTTTTGGTCAGGAAATACCGGGCCGTCTCCTGCTGAAGTGCGACAGCCATTTGCCGATCGCGGGTTCCATCAAGGCGCGAGGCGGGATTTACGAGGTGCTTGCCCACGCAGAAGAACTGGCGAAAAAGCACGATAGGCTGCCCGCAGACGGCGATTACTCCGTGTTTGCCACAGAAGAGTACCGCGCGTTCTTTTCCCAATACTCCATCGCCGTAGGATCGACAGGCAATCTTGGACTGAGCATCGGGATCATCAGCGCGAAGCTCGGGTTTCGGGTGACGGTTCATATGTCTGCGGATGCAAAAGCGTGGAAAAAAGATTTGCTGCGCGAAAAAGGCGTGCAAGTCGTCGAGTATCAATCCGATTACGGCAAAGCGGTCGAAGAGGGAAGAAAGCAGGCAGAAGCCGACCCGCAGTGCTATTTCATTGACGATGAAAACTCCAAGCGGCTGTTTCTCGGCTATGCCGTCGCCGCCGGACGGTTGCAAAAGCAGCTGGAGGAGCAGCAGGTGATCGTGGACAGCGAGCATCCGCTTTTCGTGTACTTGCCGTGCGGGGTAGGCGGCGGGCCGGGTGGCGTTGCCTACGGATTGAAGCTGCTTTACGGCGATCGCGTCCACTGCTTTTTTGCGGAGCCGACTCATTCGCCTTGCATGCTGCTCGGCTTGATGACGGGGTATCATGACAAGCTGGCTGTGCAAGACTTTGGCATCGACAACAAGACAGACGCTGACGGACTCGCTGTAGGACGTCCTTCGCGCTTCGTCGGCAAAGTCATGGAACCGTTGCTCAGCGGCGTCTATACGGTGGCGGACGGGGAGCTATACAGGCTGCTGCGGGCTTTGCGCGACAGCGAATCCGTGCGGCTTGAGCCGTCTGCGCTGGCTGGTATGCCAGGGCCGATCCGTTTGCTTGCGCAAGCAGCGGGGCAGCAGTACATCGAGCAGCACGGTCTTGCGGACAAAATGAAAAACGCAACCCATATCGTCTGGGCGACAGGGGGCAGCATGGTGCCTGCGCATATTCAGGAAGCGTACTATGCCAAAGGATTGGAATGCGAAGAGCAGAGCCATTCGTAACATCGTTTCATTCATACACGAGAACGCCGTTGGTCTGCGAGGATCGAGGGCGTTCTTTTTTTAGGCGATGCGTTATCTGGTGTAGAAAAAAATATAGAGAAACGCAGAAAAGACAGAGAAGTTTTTATGCATAACTTTTTCTACTCTCGTTCTTGCGAAGTGGGAGGAAAAGCTGTGGTTTCGCTGCGTTAACGGATGATTCCGGCTCTGGTCAGCTTTGATAAGAAAGTCTATTCGTCAGAATTTTATAGAAAAAATTATATTTTATCTTGAATAAATTATATGGACAAGTATAATGAGGGATAACAAATAGCACCACCATCCCGGAGGAAAGGAGAGTGAAGCATGGGAAAATACGCCGAGGAACTGCGCCGATACATTCCGATCGCCGATGCCATGGCTCAGACGTTTGGCAAAAACTGCGAAGTTGTGCTCCACGATTTGAGTTCGCCGCAGTCGTCCGTCATCTACACCGCGAACAACCACGTCACAGGCAGGGCGGTCGGGCAATCGTTCAACCATTTGATCACACAAGTTCTCTTGTCCCAAAAGCTGCAAAATGACGTCGTCGCCAATTACCGGACCGAGACGGAGGATGGGCGGACGATCAAGTCGACGACCGCGCTGATCCGCAATGCAGACGGGGAAGCCATCGGCGCTTTTTGCATCAACATCGACATTCACCCACTGGTGAGCACCCGCGAGTTCATCGAGGACTTCATCCGCATGGACGAGGAGCCGCTGGAGCGCGAAGAAGTGGAAGTGGTGCAAAATGTGTGGGAGATCGTAGAGCAGATGATTAACCAGATGATCTCGGAGAAAGACGTGGAGAAAATCGACAAGAACGAAAAAATGCAAATCGTCCAGTTCATGGACAAAAAAGGGGTATTTCTGATCAAGGGCGCGCTGGAAAAAGTCGCTGCTGAGCTGAAAATTTCCAAGGTAACCATGTACAGCTACCTAGACGAGCTGCGCAGGAATCAGAAGCAGGAGCAAGAGGAGTTGAGCAGATGAAGCTGATCGGATCAAGCGTGGACGAACTGGACACGCCCGCTCTGCTCATCGATCTGAACCGTCTGGAGAAAAATGTGCAGGAGATGCAGTCGCTCGCCGATTCAGGAGGGGCTGCTCTTCGCCCCCACATCAAGACGCACAAATGCGCAAAAATCGCCCAGATGCAGATCGATGGCGGAGCACAAGGGATTACCGTGGCAAAGCGTGGCGAGGCGGAAGTCATGGCCGACTATGGACTGACAGACATTTTTGTGGCGACGCAAATTGTCGGGAGAAAAAAGCTTGCCAGACTGGAAGCACTGGCGAGGCGAGCACGCATCAGGCTGGCGGTCGATTCGCTTGTTCAGCTAGAACAGCTTTACGAGTACGGGGGAGAGGCTCGCTCCGTCGGAATCATGATCGAGGTCAATACCGGGTTGCAGCGCTGTGGCGTGGAACCGGATCAGGTAGAGAGCCTTGTCGAGAAAATTATCGGAAAATTTCCTGAAACAAAAATAAATGGAATATTCACTCATGAAGGACAAGTGTATAACGCGGCAGACAGAAGCGAGCTGGAAAAAGTGGCGCGCCAAGCGCAGGAGACAATGGTCGAGATCGGGAAGCGAATCCGCTCGCGCTGGGGCTTTCCTTGCGAGGTCAGTGTCGGTTGCACGCTCGGTTTGCTTGGGGCAGGCGTCGTTCCCGGAGTCACCGAGATACGTCCGGGCACCTACGTGTTTTACGACAGGACGCACGCCGCCTTTTTCGGAGATACGGAGCGCTGTGCCGCGACGATTCTCGGCACGGTTATTTCCAGGCCGAATGACGAACGTGCTGTGGCTGATGCAGGGGCGAAAGCGATGACAATCGACTTGCGGGCGAGCGGCCTGCTTGCGACCAGCGGTTTTGGGCAGGTACGAGGGGAGCGGGATGTACACATCCGCAAACTGTCGGATGAGCATGCGATTATGGTGCCGGGAACGTCCTTTTCCATCGGCCAGCGCATCGAAATCATTCCGAACCACATTTGTCCAACCGTCAATTTGTACCAGGTGGCTTACGGAATACGCGACGGAAAAGTCGAAACCGTGTTTCCGATCCATGCGCGAGGATGCAATCAATAGGGGTGTAGTCATGGCAAAAGTGCTCGTAATCAATCAGGAACTGTTTGCGGAGATGTTGAGCTTTCGTGAAGCGATGGAGACGGTGGAGCTGGCTTTTTCCCAGTTTGCTCAAGGCAAAAGCGCCGTTTTCCCGTCCGTTCGCGAAAAAATCGGGGAGCACAACGGGATTTACAGCATCAAATCAGCGTATTTGAGCGAGGAGTCAGCGATTGGCCTGAAGACAGGCGGCTTCTGGAGCGACAATTGGCAAAGCGGCAAAACAAACCATCAATCCGTCATGCTGCTGCTTTGTCCGCAAACGGGCGAGCCGACGTGCCTTCTGGACGCCAATCTGCTGACGGCGATCCGCACAGCGGCGGCAGGGGCGATTGCGGCCAAATATTTAGCCCGCCAAAAGAGCAAGTCGGTCGCACTAATTGGCGCGGGCGTCCAGGCAAGAGCGCAGCTGGAAGGGCTGCTGCACCTGTTTCCGCTTGAAACCGTTTCCGTCTACTCCCGCACAGATGCTTCGGCAGCCAGACTGACCGAGGAAATCACGCGGATGGGACTCGGCGCCAGACAAGCCGCTTCGGCGCAGGAAGCGGTCGAGCAAGCCGATATTGTCGTCACGACGACACCTGCCTTTTCGCCCGTGCTCAAGTCGTCGTGGCTGCGGGCGGGAACTCATGTGAATGCGATGGGAAGCGATACGAGCGGGAAAAGGGAGATCGAGCTGGATCGGCTGCCGGACAAGCTCGTCTGCGATTGGTGGGAGCAAGCTTCGCACCTGGGAGAATTGCAAGGACAGCCTTCCCGCGACGGTTTGTTTGCAGAGCTGGGACAAATTACGAGCAAGGAAAAGCCGGGACGCCAATCGGCGAGCGAGATTACCTTGTTCGACTCGACGGGGATCGCCGTTCAAGATTTGAGCGTTGCCGCGTTTGTGTATCGCAAGGCGAAGGAGACGGGCAAGGGCATGTATGTAGACTTGTAAGGGGGGACAGCCTGTTATGCACGTAGTTGATCTGCATTGCGACACGTTGTTGAAAATGTGGCTGTCAAAAGGCGAGCTTGCTTTCGCCAGTGCGCCACAGTTGGAGTCGAACAAAGCGCGTTTGCAGCAAGGCGGAGTAAAAGTTCAAGTTTTCGCGCTGTTTCCGCCGCCGGACTTGTCTGTGGAGCAAAAGCTTTCGTCTGTGCTTGCGCAAATGGATTATTTCCATGAGGAAGTCTTGGGGAAAAATCCCGAGATGAAGCAAATCAAGGAATGGGACGACATCGATCGGCTGCGAGACGGAGAAATCGGAGCGCTGCTCTCGCTGGAAGGAGTGGATGCGATCGGAGAAGACTTGTCCATGTTGACGACACTGTATCAGTTGGGGGTGCGCTCTGTCGGATTGACCTGGAATCATGGGAATCTCGCTGCGGGCGGAGCGTTGGACAAAACGGCTACGGGATTGACTTCGTTCGGCGTAAAAGTAGTGAATTTTCTGAATGAAAATCGGCTTTTTACAGATGTCTCGCATTTGCATGAACAGGCTTTCTGGGACGTGATCGAGCTGGCGGCCCATCCTATCGCAAGCCACTCCAATGCAAGGGCGATCCTCGACCATCCGCGGAATTTGTCTGATGAACAGGCGCGGGCGCTGTTCGCCAAAGGGGGTCTGGTCCACGTGTTTTTTTCTCCCGCCTTCGTCAAGGAGGGACGAAAGGCTGCGATCCCGGATTTGATCCGCCATATCGAACATTTTTGCGGGTTGGGCGGTGAGCGGTACATCGGAATCGGCTCCGACTTCGACGGCATCTCGATTCCCGAACGCATCGAAGAACTTTCCCATGCAGGCATGATGCAAAATTTGCTGCACGAGCTTTCGCGGTACTATACAGACGAGCAAGTGCGCGGGTTTGCCTCGGAAAATTTTATGCGCAACAGGCCACAAAAACGGTAAACAGACAGGAGCATAAGGGGGAAAAGAATCATGAGGGTAGCAAGCAAGCGGTTCCTTTGTTTCGTGACAGCCGTTCTCGTAAGCGGTGTGGCGCTCGCAGGATGCAACTTCGGGTCGGCTGGGAAAAATGACACTTCTCCTGCCAGTGAAGGAAAGCAGGGCGAAGCGAGTGCCGTCAAGCAAGTGCTGAATGTGTCCGAAGGCGCGGAGATCGCCACGCTCGATGTGGCCCAGATTTCCGATGCGGTCAGCTCTACGGTGCTCAACAACATCAACGAAGGGTTGTTCCGCTTCGACGACAAGCACCAACCGATCCTCGCGATTGCGCAGGAGCATAAAACGAGCGAGGACGCTTTGACGCATACGTTTTTGTTGCGGGATGCGAAATGGGCGAACGGCGATCCGGTAACGGCCCAAGATTTTGAATACGGCTGGAAGCGGGTGTTGCGGGAAGTGGGGCCATTCGGCGTATTTTTCGAAATGGCCGGGATTGCCAATGCCGACAAGATTTTGCAAGGCGAGAAGAAGCCGGACGATTTGGGCATCAAGGCGATTGATGCGAAGACGCTGGAAGTGAAGCTGGACAGAGCGAATCCACTGTTCCTGCCGCTTCTGCCACTTGCCCCGTTTTTGCCGCAAAACGAGAAATTCGTGGAAAAAGCAGGCGACAAGTATGGCCTGGAGTACGACCAGGTGCTGGCGAACGGACCTTTTGTTCTGAACGACTGGAAGCACGAACAAAGCTGGCAATACAAGAAAAACGAATCCTACTGGGACGCCGCGAACGTCCAGTTGGACGAGATCAATGTCTATATCGTAAAGGAACCTTCGGCAGCCGTCAACCTGTATGAAACGGGGAAGCTTGACCGCGTGACAGGTCTGACCTCCTCTTTGGCCGACGCTTACAAAGGCAAGGAAGATTATCAAAAAGTAGCGACTCCGACGACCATTTTTATGCGTCTGAATCCCGATGTTGCCGCTTTCCAAAACGAAAATATCCGCCGGGCGATCGGCATGGCGATTGACAAGGAAAGCTTGACAGACGTCGTGTTAAACGATGGTTCAATCCCGCTGTACGGCTTGGTGCCAGCAGCGTTCTCGCTCTCGCCCGACATGAAAGATTATCGTGTGCTGAATGGGCAACTGAACAAAGGAACGGTCGAAGAAGCGAAAACATTGTGGCAAAAAGGCTTGGCTGAAATCGGACAAAGCGGCCTTGCGACGTCCATGATTGTGGCGGATCAGGAATACATGCGACAAACTTCCGAGTATTTGAAAGCGCAGCTGGAAACGAATTTGCCCGGCTTCAAGCTCAAGCTGAAAACCGTTCCGTTCCAGCAGCGGATCAAACAGGAAAAAGCGTTTGAGTATGAGATCGCTTTGTCCACATGGGGGCCGGATTACATCGACCCGATGACGTATTTGGACATGTGGGTGACGGGCGGCCCGGCGAACCGGATGAAGTATTCCAACCCGCAGTTTGACCAACTGGTGGCACAGGCCAACAAGGAGCTGGACCCGCGGAAACGGTACGACATCTTGCTGCAGCTAGAAAAAATCATCATCGAAAAAGATGCGGCGGTCGTCCCGCTGTATCAATACGGAGAAGTCATTTTGCAGAGCCAAAAAATCAAAGGGCTGATCTGGCATCCGAGCGGTCCGGAGTTTACGTACAAATGGACGCATATGGAGTAAGGTTGAAAAGCCAGGCGCGGAAATGGGGGGCATGCGGATGAGACTGTATTTTTTGAAACGACTGGGAGTCATGCTGACGACTTTGTTCATCATTGCGACCGTGACCTTTTTCCTGATGAAATTGCTTCCAGGCACCCCGTACAGCAACCTGGACAAGCTGTCCGAGCAGCAATTGGCTTCGTTGAATCAAAAATACGGACTGGATCAGCCGCTGCCCGTTCAATACGCCCGCTACCTGGGGAATTTGGTTCAAGGTGATTGGGGCGTCTCCTTTCAATTCAAGGGGCGCCTGGTCACGGACATCATTTTCGAGCGGATCGGTCCGTCTGTTTTGATCGGCTTTCAAGCCATGGTGATCGGCTCGATTATCGGACTGGGGCTGGGGATTCTCTCGGCGCTGCGTCAGAACAGCCTGTTTGACCTGGGAGCCGTCACGATGGCTGTCCTGGGCATGTCGATCCCTTCGTTCGTATTCGCGGCGCTGTTGCAATACTACGTGGGCGTCAAGCTCGGCTGGCTGCCGCCCGGACTTTGGGAGGATTACTCTTATTCCATTCTGCCTTCCTTGGCGCTATCCGTGACGGTGATAGCGGCAGTCGCCAGGTTCATCCGCACGGAAATGCTGGAGGTGCTCACGCAGGACTATATTTTGAGCGCGCGGGCCAAAGGGATTTCGGAGTTTGCCGTGGTGTGGAAGCACGTCGTGCGCAATTCGCTGATCCCGGTCGTGACCATGCTTGGGCCAATGGCGGTGTCGATCATGACCGGAACATTGGTGATTGAGAAAATTTTTTCGGTGCCAGGGCTGGGGGAGCAGTTCATTTTATCCATCATGGTGAACGACTACAGTGTGATCATGGGCATTACGCTCTTTTACAGCACGTTGTTCATTCTGGTCGTGCTTTTGGTCGATATGATCTACGGGATTTTGGACCCGCGCATTCGTGAAAAATGGGGGGAAAGCACATGAGGACTTTGCCGGCAACCGGGACGTCCCCGCATGAAATAACCGACGATCTGTTTGTGCACGAGCCAGTTGCAGCAGAAGCAGCGATGGAGGTTGCGGCTCCAGCTGCGGATGCGCCCTGGAAGGCTGCGCTCAAACGGCTGGGAAAAAATCGCGGAGTCGTCCCTGCCTTCGTGTTGATCATGGTCATTACGGTGCTGGCTTTTGTCGGGCCGCTGCTGACCCCATACACTTATGACGGGCAAAATGTGGCCCATTCCAATTTGCCGCCGAAAATAAGCGGGCTGGGGTGGCTCGGGTTTGACGGGCTGGACAGCAACGGAGCCGATCTGTACGCGAAACGGAATATAACGGAGGCGCACTGGTTCGGCACGGACGAATTTGGCCGGGATATGTGGACGCGGGTGTGGAAGGGAACGCAAATTTCGCTGTTGATTGCCCTCGTAGCCGCCTTGCTCGACTTGTTCATCGGCGTCCTTTATGGCGGGATCTCGGCTTATTACGGCGGAAAAATCGACAACGTCATGCAGCGCATCATTGAAGTGCTCGTCGGCATCCCCAATCTGATCGTCATTATCTTGTTCATCCTCATCTTGGAGCCGGGAATCACGTCGATTATTTTGGCGATGACGATTACAGGCTGGGTCGGGATGGCGCGGATTGTCCGCGGACAAATTTTGCAGCTAAAAGGTCAGGAATTTGTGCTGGCTGCCCGTTCGCTCGGGGTTTCCAACAGCCGGATCATGTTCAAGCATTTGATCCCGAACGCGATGGGGCCGATCATCGTCACTTTGATGTTCACACTGCCGACCGCGATATTTTTTGAAGCGTTTCTGAGCTTTATCGGGCTTGGTCTACAGGCGCCGCTCGCCTCGCTTGGGGTTCTGATCAACGACGGCTACAAAGGGATGCGGCTGTTCCCTTACAAGCTGGTGATTCCCGCCGTGATGATCAGTTTGATCATGATCAGCTTCAACCTGCTTGCGGACGGGCTGCGCGATGCGCTCGATCCGAAAATGACGAAATAAGAAGGGGATGTCGATGAATCAACCGATCCTGACAGTAGACGGCTTGCATGTTGCGTTTCATTCCCAGCGAGGCGAGGTGCATGCGGTAAGAGGGGTCAGCTTTTGCTTGCAAAAGCAGGAGACGCTCGCCATCGTGGGTGAATCCGGCTCTGGCAAATCGGTCACGGCCAAAGCGATCATGCGGCTTTTGCCGAAGCAGAGCACGAGCATCCCCGCCGGGCAGATCACCTATGCAGGGCAAAACGTGCTGGCGTTGCCTCCGCGAGAGCTTCAGTCGCTTCGGGGAGCGGAAATCTCCATGGTGTTCCAGGACCCGATGACGTCGCTGAATCCGACGATGACGATCGGCCAGCAGCTGGTAGAAGGGATCAGCAAGCACCAGCGGCTCGACAAAGCCGCCGCCTATGAAAAAGCGGTCAACATGCTGCAACTGGTCGGCATTCCGAACGCGCAGGAGCGGATCAGGGCGTACCCGCACCATTTTTCCGGGGGAATGCGCCAGCGTGTCGGGATTGCGATGGCGCTTGCCTGCGACCCGAAAGTCCTGATCGCCGACGAGCCGACGACTGCGCTCGACGTGACGGTGCAGGCGCAAATTTTGGAGCTGATGAAGTCGCTTCAGCAACGGACGGGGACGGGCATCATTTTGATTACGCATGACTTGGGAGTCGTCGCCAACATGGCGCAAAAAGTGGCTGTGATGTATGCCGGAGAGGTAGTGGAGACAGGGCCGATTGCGGAAATTTTTTACCGTCCCAAACATCCGTACACGTGGGGCTTGCTGCGCTCGATGCCTCGTCTGGACGCCGCGGGCAACGAGCCGCTCATCCCGATTCCGGGTACGCCGCCTGATCTCGCCCGCCAGCAACAAGGCTGCCCGTTCGCCCCGAGATGTGCGCACGTGATGAAGGTGTGCAAACATTTTTCGCCGCCACTCACAGAAGTGTCGAGCGGGCATACAGCCAAGTGCTGGCTGCTCGATCAGCGGGCGCAGCAGCAAGAGCGGCTGGCAGGAGTCGCAGGAGGGTGAATGAGGCCATGAACAACCGCGTACTACTTGAAGTGAACCATCTCAGCAAGCATTTCCAGCTCGGGCCGAATCAGACGCTGCGCGCAGTCGATGATGTCAGCTTTCACATTTGGCAAGGCGAGACGTTGGGACTGGTCGGAGAGTCCGGGTGTGGCAAATCGACGGTGGGCCGGACGCTGTTGCAGCTGTACAAGCCGACCAGCGGCGAAATTCGCTTTGCGGGCGAGCGTGTAAGCGACATGACCGAGCGCAAGGGGCACAAGGCGTACACCAGCCAGATGCAAATGATTTTTCAAGACCCGTACTCGTCGTTGAATCCGCGAATGACTGTCACCGAGATCATTTCCGAAGGGCTGATGATCCATCGTCCGAATCTTGCGAAAAAAGAGCGGAAAGAGCAGGTCAGCGAGCTTCTGGAGCTTGTCGGACTCAGTTCCAGGCAGGCGTATCGTTACCCGCACGAATTTAGCGGCGGGCAGCGTCAGCGGATCGGGATTGCCCGGGCGTTGGCAGTCGAGCCTTCCTTTATCGTGGCGGATGAGCCGATTGCCGCCCTCGATGTGTCGATTCAGGCGCAAATCGTCAACCTGCTGATGGATTTGCAGCGGCAAAAACAGCTGACCTATTTGTTTATCGCCCACGACTTGTCCATGGTGAAGCATATTAGCGACCGGATCGCCGTCATGTACCTCGGGCAACTGGTCGAGCTTGCCGCAAGCGATGAGCTGTATGCGCGACCGCTGCATCCGTACACGGAAGCGCTGCTGTCGGCGATTCCCTTGCCTGACCCGGTTCAGGAGCAGTCCAGAGAACGAATCGTTTTGCAAGGCGAGATTCCCAATCCGCTGAATCCGCCGAGCGGTTGTCGCTTTCATACGCGCTGTCCGAAAGCGTTCGACATTTGCGCCAAGGAAATACCGAGCTTTGCGGAAGTGCTTCCGCAGCATTATGTCAAATGCCATTTGTATGGGGAGAAGGGGGAGTGACACAGATGACAGTGGAAAACTGGCCTGAGTTCGAAGCATACGTCACCAAGCGGATGGACGAAGAGCAAATTCCGGGCATCGCCATCGCTGTTGCGAAAAACGGAACGGTTGTATACGAGCGCGGCTTTGGCTATGCCGATTTGCAAACGAAGCGGCCGATTGGCCCCGACACGCTGTTCGGGTGCGGTTCCGTCACGAAGTCGTTGACGGTGATGGCGCTGCTTTCGCTGGTGGAAGCAGGGCGCTTATCGCTCGATGATCCGGTATGCGCGCATCTTCCCGAGTTCAAGCTGTGCGGCATGGATGACCCCGGCATGGTAAAAGTCCATCATTTGATGTCGCACACGAGCGGCTTGCCGCCTCTTCCCCGCAAACCGGAAATCAACAGGCTGGAAGACCACCTCACGTACATCGCGGGGCAGGAGTACGAGCTGTTGGGCAAACCGGGCGAGTATTTCAGCTACTCGAACGATGCCTTTTTGCTGCAAGGCGCGATCATCGAACGGCTGACGAACCGTCTCTACCGCAGATTCGTCACGGAAACGATCCTCGCTCCGCTTGGCATGCACCGCTCCACGTACAGTCTGGAAGAAATTGCGAAAATGGCTGACGTCTCTGTACCGTATATGAAAAACAACGAGACAGGCAAGTTGGAAGCGGTGCCGTGGCCGAGTCTGGGAAATTACGAGGTGGGCGGCGGCTTGCGCTCTACGGTCAACGATCTGTTGCGCTACGGCGCGGCTTTTGTAGGCGGCGAAAATCCGGTCGCAAGCGAAGAGCTGCTGCGCAAAATGTGGCAGCCTGTTCATCAGGTTGGCCGCAAGCAATTTTACGGACTGGCGCTGGAGATCGTTCCCGATTATTCGGGCGTGACGCTCGTCAGCCACGGCGGAAGTCAGCAAGGGGTATCGTCTTGCTTCGGTTTCGTCCCGGAACAGGGACTTGTCGCAGCTGTCCTGATCAACGCGACGGATATGCCAGCAGGAGACATTTGGCTGGCGGCGGTCAACCAGGCGCTCGGCTTGCCGCTCACGCAAAAAGCAAGCCAGGAGCCGCACTATACGGCGACAAAGGAACAACTGGAAAAGCTCGCAGGCACGTATCAGTCCAGAGAAGGGGGCAGCTTGCAGATTGAGCTTGCCCAAGACAAGCCGACTCTCGTTTTTGGCGGCGAGCGCTACGATTTGCGCGCCAGCGACAGTCAGACACTTGTCATGGAAAAAGACGAGTACCCGATCCGGTTTTTTGCCAATGACGACGAGCAGGCGTGGGCGGCCTTTTTCGGATTTCGCATGTGGACTCGTCAAGAGAAGGGGAGGAAGGCATGAGTGTACATCCGCAAGTAAAGGAAGTATTTCGCAAACAAAGCTTGCTTGGACTGCCAGATACCGAATCCATGACGCCCGCAGAAGCGCGTCTCGCTTTTTCACGAGCGCGGGCCAATCTCTCGGAGCTTGAGACGCCTGTAGTAGCAGTAGAGGATCGGGTGATTGCAGTGGCAGAACAAGGGGGAGCAGAGCTGCCGATTCGTTTGTACACCCCAGGCGGGGAAGGGGTGCCGGAGCTTCTGCCTGTGTTCGTCTTTTTTCACGGGGGCGGCTTCGTGCTCGGGAATATCGAGATAACCGATCGCATTTGTCGCTATTATGCACAAGCGGCGAGCTGCATCGTCGTCTCTGTCGACTATCGCCTCGCGCCTGAGCACAAGTTCCCGACAGCCGTCACGGATGCGTATGCGGCGACCAAGTGGGTAGTTGAGCATGCGGTTTCCTTCAACGGAGACAGCAAGCGAATCGCTGTTGGCGGAGAGAGCGCAGGCGGCAACTTGGCGGCTGTCGTCTCCTTGCTGGCGCGCGATCGCGGCGAGTTTGGCTTATGCTGCCAGCTGCTGATCTATCCGGTTGTCTCGTTTGCCCTCGATACAGCGTCTTGTCGGGAATGCGGGAATCAATACAACTTGACTTACGACGAGATGCTCTGGTTCCGCGCTCATTACTTGCAGGATGAGGAACAGATCAACGATCCGCTCGCCTCTCCCTTGCTTGCTGCCGATTTAAGCGGCTTGCCGCAAGCTGTAATCGTCACGGCCGAGTTCGATCCTTTGCGCGACGAAGGAGAGCTGTATGCCGAGCGGCTGGCTTCGTTCGGTGTCGCGGCAAAAGCAAAGCGCTACCTTGGCATGGTGCACAGCTTTTTCAACTTTTCCGGCGAGGTAGACGCGAGCAAAGAAGCGTTGGCCGAAACGGCTGCCGAGCTGAAACGCGTGTTTTACACCTGACAGACAAGGAGGTCGACGATGTTTATTCCCCCATCTTATCGCGAAAACGATATAGAGACGCTAGTAGCCTTTATGAAAAAGTACCATTTTGCTACCATCGTCAGCTTCGACGGGACGATTCCGCTGGCGACCCATTTGCCGTTTTTGGTGGAGCATGAGCACGAGCAGGCGAAGATCACGCTGGTCAGCCACATGGCTTTGGCGAATCCGCAATGGCGAACGTTTGCGGAGCAGGACGTGCTGGTCATGTTCCGAGGGCCGCATGCGTATATTTCGCCGCAATATTATGAAAGCCGCTACGGTGTGCCGACTTGGAACTACGCGGCTGTGCACGTCTACGGCAAGCCTGTCATTTATTCGCAGGCAGAAGACGTCGCGCAGACGCTGTTGCAGACGATCCGCACGTTCGAGCCTGCTTATGAAAAGCATTTTGACGCCATTCCACAAGACTATACAGAGAAGCTGAAGCAAGAGCTGGTCGCTTTCGAGATCCAGGTAACGAAAATCGAAGGGGCGTTCAAGCTGAGCCAGGACAAGCCGCTGCCGATTCGCCAACGGGTGGCGGACGCGCTGGCACGAAGCCCGGACACGGTGGCGGCAGAGCTAGGAAACATGATGCAGCGCCAGTTGCCCAAAGCAGGATCAGGAGAGGAGCAATGAACATGAGTTTGCAAAAATGGCTGACCGAACTGGACGCGATCCCCGGTGTGGCGGGGGATGAGGAGCGGGTTGCCGCTTACTTGCGGGAAAATTTGCTGGATGTGGTGGACGAGCACCAAAGCGATGCGCTAGGCAACCAGTTTTTCATTAAAAAAGGGAGCGATCCCGACCTGAAAATCATGCTGTGCGCGCATATGGACGAGATCGGCTTTATCGTCAGCTACATTGACGAAAAAGGATTTGTTTGGTTTCACCCGGTCGGCGGTCACGATAGCCGCATGGTGATCAACCAGGTGCTGGACATTCATACGGACAAAGGCATCGTCAAGGGAGTCACAGGAGCGAAGCCATCCCATATCGTGACGGCGGAAGAGGCGAAACTGGCGATTCCGCTTAGCGAGCTGTATGTGGACGTAGGGACGGCGAGTCGAGAGGAAACAGAAGCGCTTGGCGTCACGGTCGGCGATTTCGTCACCTTTTCGCGGGAGGGGCAATTTTTGAACGGCGGCAAAGTGTTTACCGGAAAAGCGGTCGATGACCGCTCCGGCTGCGCCGTCATGCTCGAAGTCATGAAGCGGCTCGCGGGCAAACAGCTCACCGCATCGGTCTATGCGGTCGGCTCGGTTCAGGAAGAAGTCGGGATGCGCGGCGCAGGCCCTGCCGCTTTCGCCGTTCAGCCGGACGTTGCGCTGGCGCTCGATGTCGCGCTCACTGGCGGTACGCCGAAGATCGAGGAGAAAATGATTCCGCTGACGCTTGGCGGCGGCCCGGTCATCCTGTTTTTCGAGTGGGTCACCGACAACTGGGCGGGAAGCAGTGTCCCGAAAAAGCTGACGAGAAAGCTGGTGCAAACGGCCGAAGAAAATCACATCCCGTACCAGCGCGGCGTGTATTTGAACTGCGTGACAGACACGTACTCAATCAGCCTCGCTGGCAAAGGAACGGTAGCCGGATGCATCTCGGTCCCGTCCCGTTACATTCACTCTGCGACTGGACTCGTGCATCTGGACGATCTGGAAAACGCGGTTCAGCTCCTCGTCGCTTTCATTGAAAGCTTTCGGCAGAAGTGGTAGAGTTGGGAAAAAGAGGCAGAGGTCGACTGATGTAACAGGAAGCTGGTCTGCTGAGCCAGAGGAGGCAAGGTTGTGAGTAGATATGATGCGGGGATAGCGGCAAAAATCGATGACTTGTTCGCGGATTGGCAGCAAGGCGTATGCCCGGGCGGACAGGTTGTGGTTCGCAAAGGCGGGGAAATCGTCTACGAAAACTGCTTTGGCTACGCCAGCGTGGAGCATAGGCTGCCGATCACGGGCGAGACGGTGTTTCATGTTGCATCGGTGTCCAAGCAAGTGACAGTGATGTGTGTACTGCTGCTTCAGGAAGACGGTCTACTGAACGTAGATGACGACATTCGCAGCTACGTGCCGGACATGGTTTCGTTCGCCGAGCCTGTATCGGTGCGCAATCTGATGAACAACGTGAGCGGCATCCAGGATCAGTGGGAGCTGCTCATGCTGCAAGGAGTCCGGCTTGATGACACGATCACACAGTCTGACGCCAAAGACGTTATTTCCACGCAAACGGAGCTGAATTTTCCGCCACTTACCCGCTATATGTACTGCAACTCGAATTTTACCCTCCTGGCCGAAATCGCTGAAAGAGTGTCCGGCAAAAGTTTGAACGAGTTTGCCCGTGAGCGGATTTTTGCCCCGCTCGGCATGGCGCAAACGTGCTTCAAGGATCGGTATTGGCAGGTGATTCCAAATGGCGCGGATTCTTACAAGCGCGTCGGCGGGGAGCTGATTCATGCCGTGCTGAACTACGGCACGTATGGCGCCACTTCGCTGCACACGACCGCAACTGATTTTATGAAGTGGATGGCCAACTTCAAGGAGCCGGTCATTTGCAAACGGGAGACACTTTCCGAGATGTTTGACTGCCCGACGCTGCTGGACGGAACGAAGATTCATTACGCGGGCGGATTGATCGTGAATGATCCTGCTCTGTACCAGGGGCGTCCTTTTATCGGGCACGACGGTTCAGACGCGGCATTCCGCAGTTGTACCGTCCGGTTTCCGGTAGAGGATATCGATATCGCCATTTTCAGCAACACGGATACGGTAGCAATCGGCAGGGCTGCGGAGAAAATCGTCGACTTGCTGCTGGGAGTGGAGCGGAGCGAGGTGGAGCCGCAGGTTTTGCCTGACTTTTACGATGCCGATTTTGCAGACGAGGACGTGGCAGGGACGTATTATTCCGACGGAACGTACGCGTTCATCGCGCAAGTGGTGGGCAAGGGAGATCAGCTGTATTTGCTTGAGGAGTACGGAGCTGCGCCCCTTGTTCAGGTGGAGGGAAACCGCTATCAAGCGGGAACGGCCAACTACGAACTGTATCTCGGTTCAACAGCCGGATTTCGCTTTGGAACGCGCTGCATCCCACTGAAAAAATGGCAGCCTGATCAGGAATGCGAGGCAGACGGGCTGGCATATGCGGGCACGTACGAGAGCGCGGAGCTGGGAACCGCCTACGAGGTGCTGGTCGAGGACGGGGCGCTCTATCTCTCGCATCGCCGGAACAAAAAGCAGCAGTTGCTGCGCACGGCCCCCGATCAGTTTATCGCCGGAGTCGGGGGAAGCTTGTATGGCGTAACTCTCACTTTTGCGCGAGCAGCCAATCAAGCGGTCAGCGGGTTCCGGGTGTCGACGGGCAGAGCACAAGCAGTAGCCTTCGCCAAAAGGAACTAAGCAGGCACTAAGCCAAAAGAAAAATAGGCTGCCGTACGGACTGGAAAGGTTATCCGTACGGCAGCCTTCTTTGCGCTTGTCTCCACCATCAGCTTTCCCGCATTTGTCATTGATTTGTCGCCGTTTTTGCGCTTCGTGGCAGGACTCGATGCGGCAGTTGTCGAATGGTGTTACAGATTGAAAAGTTGTGCCGAAAGAGTCCGTCCGCACCTTTGCGGCGGTTTTTTCTACTTTTCAAAAACAAGCGCCATTTTCTCTGTCGTCTGTGATTAGGGACCGCCCTTTTTTGGCGAAAATGAAATGGTGAAGGAGTGATGAGGATGGAGCAAGTTCTTCAACTCGTGAAAGATTACTGGCCCGTCGCGGTTTGTATCATAGTCTTGATCTTGGCAGCTCAATGGGTCGTGCGCAGCTTGATTCGGATCATCTCGCTTGCAGCCATCATCGGAGTCGTACTGGTGTTGTTTTTTCACTTCAGCCCGGAGGAAGTCATCCAGATGGGACGGCAAGCGGCGGTGGCTACGCAGGAAGTGGTGGACAAGACGATCACGCCTGTGCTCGACAGCGAACTGAAAGATGCAGACATTACGTTTCAGCCGGACGGCACCTACGAGGTCAAGACGGCGAGCATTCGCATCGTAGGCAAAAAAGGCGAGACGAAGGCGACCGTCTACTACAAGGACGACAAGTGGGAAGTGGACATCGGCCAGCTCGGCAAGCTTTTCGAGGACCGACTGGGCAAGGCAGAACAGCAAACGACTATGTAAAGAAAAACGCATGCACCGATTCGGGGTACATGCGTTTTTTGTGGGCGGAAACAGAAAGGGCAGTCAGGGCGCTCAGCCAGTCAGCCAGTACCCGCCCCAGTAGAGCACGCCGCTGATGACAACCAGGCCGAGAAAAAAGCCGAGACGCATCCGCCATTTTCCCGGGGCAGGGCCGAACAGAAATTCTGCGCCAGCCCAGGCGAACAAGAGGATGGCAGCCAGTATGTTGCCGAAAAGAGCCACGGCACTTCCCTCCTGTGGAGACATTCTCGGTTCTATGTGTGTATACGATTGGAAGATGCTGGGGTTTCAGAGCGTTTCGAGGCGTTGGCGTCACTTATGCTGCCGTCAAGCCGTCAACCTTCCCGCACCATGATCAGCTCCTCGACATCACAGCCGCGGGCATTGGAAAATCCCGCGTCTTCTCCTGCCTGGCGGAAGCCGCATTTGTGCAGGACGCGGATCGAACCGACGTTGTCTTTGGCGACGCGGGCGTAAACAGGTCGGACGGGGAGAAGCGCGAGAAAGGCGGTAAGCGCCTGTGTCGCGATCCCTTTGCCCCAAAATGGTTTGCCGAGCCAATATCCGACGGAAGGGCTGCCAAATTGCTCGAAGAAAACGATGTAGCCCGCGATCTGTCCATCGGCAAGTACGGTCATTTTCTCAATCGAGTCGTCTGCCAAAATCTTGTTCCAATGGGCGGTAAAAGCTTGCCTGTCACTCGGGTCTTTAGCGGTAAAGGCGGCCATATGGTTTGCCTCCGGGTCGAGCTGCTGCTCAAACAAAATCGGCAAATCTTCCGCAGTGGTCGGGCGCAAACGAACGTTTTCCAACAAAAATTCACCTCCGATCCTACTGAGCTTGGGATTGGCGTTCTGGCGATTGGTTTGCGACACGAATGGGCGAGAGCAGTGTATCGTCTGTGCCGCTCGCCAGGTTCTCAACAAGGAGTTAAGCTATCAAGCTTGCTCCGTCAAGACAGGCGGGACACGCAGCAAAGTCGCTTGCTCGTAGGCGTAGCCCATGCGCAGAAGAGCAGGCTCCGAGAAGGCCAGTCCAGTCAGCATGATGCCAAAAGGCTTTCCTTGCGCAGTGTAGCCGGAGGGAAGGGCAATGGACGGGTAGCCAGCTTTCGCCGCAATGTCACAGCCCGTGTCTCCCGGGAACAGCAGAGCGTCCAGGGCGTGTTCCTTGAGTGCGGCGTCGATCCCTTGGCGTTGCGACATTTCCAGATCGTACAGCCTTTGCCGCAAATAGGCAGGATCGGTCAAGGTGCCGCTGGTTTGCTCGGACTGCTCCAGTACGCTTTGCCCAAACCGGAGCGCTCTTGCTTCGTGCTTGCGATTGAAGGCGACAATATCTTTCAGGGTGCGGATCGGGAAAGAGGCGGGCAATGTTTTCAAATAGGCATTTACACCTGTCTTAAACTCGTGATACAAAACTTGCGAGTTCCAATCGGCATTTTCAGAAGGAATGCTTACGGAATCGATGACAGTAGCGCCAGCCTGCCGCAGCTGCGAGATGGCGGCTTCGTAAAGAGCGGCTTCTTCCTCGTCGCATTCAGCCAAATAGCCGGAACGCACGACACCGATTCGGGCACCTTGCAGTCCGTTTGCGTCGAGGAAGGGGAGGTAATCGCGGTGGGCCAGCCCTGCGCTTTTTCCAGTCACCGCGTCCTGCGGATCGACACCTGTCAGGACACCGAGCAAAATGGCCGCGTCCGTTACGTTTCGCGTCATCGGGCCTGCCGTGTCCTGGCTGTGGGAAATCGGGATAATGCCCTGGCGGCTGATCAAGCCTACCGTCGGTTTGATGCCGACGAGCGAATTTTTTTTGGCAGGGCCGAGGATCGACCCGGAAGTCTCTGTTCCGACAGCCGCTACGGCAAAGCCTGCCGCGATTCCCGCGCCTGAACCGGAGCTGGAGCCGCCGACATCGAACGCAGGATCGTACGGATTGAGAACTTGTCCGCCGCGCGAGCTGTAGCCGTTCAGCATGTTGTCAGCCATGAAATTCGCCCATTCGGTCAGATTGGTTTTGCCCAACAGGACGGCGCCTGCTTCGCGCAGACGTGCGGCGACAAACGAGTCTGCCGACGCGTACGAATCGGCCAAGGCGAGCGACCCGGCTGTCGTGTGCATGTTGTCTCCGGTCGCAATGTTGTCTTTAATCAATATCGGAATGCCGTGAAGCGGCCCGCGACTGCCGGATATCGCCCGCTCCCTGTCCAGAGCTTCGGCAATATGCAAGGCATCGGGATTGATTTCACTGATGGCGTTAATGGTCGGTCCCTGTTTGTCGTAGGCAGCGATCCGTTCCAAAAACAGAATGGTCAGCTCTCGTGACGTCGTGTGTCCTGCTTCCATGGCAGCTTGCCATTCCAGGATGCTTGCTTCATGGTTCGGCGACATAATTTTCACCTTTTTCTGTTTGATTTGATCTTTCTTAGTTTACCAAATGCAGGGAAGCGGGCAAATGGTTGTGGAACAATTACATGCGGGAATGTTCGTATCATTCAAAAAGGAGCGTGATGCAGATGATACAAGCGGTACTATTCGATCTGGACGGCACTTTGCTCGACCGCGACACTTCGCTCATCCGGTTTGTCCACGACCAGTACGAGCGAATTTCCCAGCTTCAGCACGTCCGACAGGAAACATTCGTGCAACGTTTTATCGAGCTGGATCAGCACGGATACGTATGGAAGGACAAAGTGTACGCGCAGCTCATTGAGGAGCTTGCCATTGCGAAGCTGGAAGCGGCCTTTTTGCTGCAAGACTACCTCTGTCATTTTCAAAAGCATTGTGTCGCGTTCCCGCATCTGCATGAAATGCTTGCCGACCTGCAAAAGCAGGGCATCCGGCTGGGCTTGATCTCAAACGGTTTCGGGCAGTTCCAGTACGACAATGTCAAGGCACTGGGCATCGCGCCTTATTTTGACGAGGTGCTCATGTCGGAATGGGAAGGCTTGCGCAAGCCTGATCCGGCGATTTTTCACCGGGCATTGGACAAGCTTGGAGTGCCTGCTGAACAGGCGATGTACATAGGTGACCACCCCGACAACGATGTTCGCGCCAGCAGGGCGGTCGGTATGAAGGCGGTATGGAAACGCAGCCCCCAGTATGCAGCAGTTGCCGAGGCTCATGTCGTCATTGACGATTTGGCAGAGATCAGCGCATGGGTACTTCCGTCTTTTCAAGGCCAGATGGGGAGAGGCGCAGGCTTCACCTGACAATCGGCGGGGTCACTCCATGTACCCAGTCCAAAATGAACGGAGCCTGATGGGGGTTCAGACTGTCCGGCAATTCGTTTTTGGCAAAAAACTGTTGGCGGGTGCTCTCTTCATTTGTCTGGAGCACGCCTGCGTAGTCTGTGACGCGAAAGATCAGCTGGACGCTAAACACTTTATCCCCATTGGCATACTGGGCGAAGCCGTTTTTTCCTGAGTAGAGGCCAAACAATTGCCACTGCAAGACAGTCAGACTGGTTTCCTCCAGCACTTCGCGTTTGAGCGTCTCCACGAACGTTTCGCCAAGCTCCAGCAGACCGCCGGGAATGCCCCAGATGCGGTTGTGTTTTTGTTGCAAAAGGATGCGTCCCGATTCGTCTTCCAAAATGGCTCCGCAGCCGACTGTGAGCAGCGTTTCGTGGCCGATGAGCTTTCGCATGGTCGAGATATAGTCATTCACAAGCGTTGTTCCCTCCATTATCAACTGGACCGAATGGCTTTCCAAGCGTCGAATAGCAAGGTGAGTCCACAGAACAAAGCGCCTACAAAACCGATTGTCTTGACGGCCGCTCTCACAAAAGCAGGATCGACATTCATTTCGAGCAGAAAAGAATAGTCAAAGTCGAAGTTGACGAACACAAGCCCGACAATGAAGCCGAGAATGATGCTGAGCTTTTTTTCCATGGCATACGTCTCCTGTTTTTTTTGACACTTCGCCAAGTAATACGAGTGAGGGAGCTTTTTGGCAACGACCAAACAAAAAAATCAGAAGAAAGCAGCAGGGGGAAGAGTGGGATGACCGAACACCGATTGTGCAGCTCGCCGCGTTTCGCACCGAATCAGACAGCGGCAAATAAAAAACAAGCTGACTGGCACAAAGGCACGGTCAGCTTGTTTCCTTTTCGTATGGTTATGCGTTCGCTCCAGCGGCTTGCAGCTTCGCTTTTTCTTCCTCTTCAACGAAGCGGTTGCGCGGATGCTCGCGGCATTCGTCGGAGCAGGAACGCTTGAATTTTTGCTCGCACTCTGTGCAGCAGAAGTGCTGTTTGTTGCAGAAAGGGTTGGCGCAGTTCACGTAGCGATCTTCCACAGTGCCGCAGTAGTGGCAACGGCCGATAACCACATCTTCTTCGGTATGGTTGATCGGTACGGAGATACGCTCGTCGAATACGTAGCATTTTCCGTCCCACAGGCGGCCTTTTACTTCCGGATCTTTTCCGTAGGTGACGATTCCGCCGTGAAGCTGGTACACATTTTCAAAGCCTTGATCCAAAAGCACGCCTGTCAGCTTTTCGCAGCGGATGCCGCCTGTGCAGTAGGTGAGGACTTTTTTGTCTTTGAATTGGCTCATGTTTTCCGCAATCCACTCAGGGAACTCGCGGGAAGAATCCACTTCTGGACGAATCGCGCCACGGAAGTGTCCGAGGTCGTATTCGTAGTAGTTGCGGCCGTCGAGGATGACAACGTCCTCTTGCTGCATCATTTCGTAAAACTCTTTCGGGCTCAAATAGTGTCCTGTTTTCTCATTCGGATCAACGTCGTTTTCCAGACGCCAGGTCACCAGTTCTTTTTTCGCGCGAACAAACATTTTTTTGAATGCGTGTTCTTCCGATTCGTCTATTTTAAACCACATGTCCGCGAAGCGCGGGTCTTTTCGCACGTATTCCATGTAAGCGTCGGTCTGCTCGACAGTGCCGGATACCGTTCCGTTAATTCCTTCCGGAGCGATGATGATCCGTCCTTTGAGTCCGTTTTCCTTGCAAAATTGCAAGTGTTCAGCAGCATACTCCTCGTAGTTTTCCAACGGAGTATACTTGTAGTAGAGCAAAATGCGGTATGGTTTTTGTACTTGCAAGGTACAATCCACCTTTCTTTTTTCAATTGTAGTTTATGACGCAACGGTGATTATATCATAATCCGCAAACAAAAGTGTAGAAAAAGACAGGAATTTGTGATCGTTCTATGAAAACGCGGGCAAGTGGCTGAACTTGCTGGATGGTGGCCCATCTTGTACACTATGGGAGGACATTAGCAGAATGGTGATAGATGAGGAGAGACTTTTGATGAATCAGACAAATGATCGCCTGGTTGCCCAGGTCAAACTAAAAAAACTGCACCCGGAAGCAGTCATTCCCCAATACGCCCGTGCCTTGGACGCGGGATTTGACCTCGTTGCCGTCGAAGACGTGTTGATTGCTCCGGGGCAAACCGTCAAAATCCCGACCGGACTTGCTTTTGCACTGCCAGAGGGCTACGAGCTGCAAGTGCGTCCGCGCTCCGGCATTGGCGCGAAAACAAAACTGCGCCTGCCGAACGCTCCGGGCACGATCGATGCGGGATACCGCGGAGAAGTGTGCGTCTTGATGGAAAACATCCGCATTCCGTCCGGCAAGATCGGCAACGTCTGCCTCGATGCGGGAGAAAAAGAAGTGACGGTAGACACAGAAGTGGATTCTCACAGCTATTTCATCAAAAAAGGCGACCGCGTCGCGCAAGGCGTAATCGGTGTCGTGCCTGTTGCCCGTTTCGAAGTGGTAGACGAGCTGGATGAGACTGAGAGAGGCGCTGGCGGCTTCGGCAGCAGCGGCATTAACGGATAAGACAGCCCTAAAAAAGAACAGACCCCTGACTCCGAGCAAGTGTGCGAGACACATGCGCTGACGGAGGAGGGGTCTTTTTGTTTTTGGCAGCTGCTATTTTTTGGCGGCGAGAAACTGGTCGATGACACGAATGTCGTCCTCGCTAAGAGAACGGCCGTCTGCCTTGACGAACACACACGGGCCATATACCCAGTCGAGGTAGCCGTCTGCGGTAATCGGAAAATTGTTGGCCAATACACCTCGTCCGTCTTCATTCACGATCAGCGAGATCCCTTCCAGATGGTCGTCCGTCACCACTTCAAAATCCCCATCGACCAGCTCGGATAAAGCATCCGTATCGGCAATTTCAGCAATCGCGGCGTCCTCATGCGGACGTTTGACATAAACGGTGATCACGATCATTCACTCCTTTTGTCCCATCATAACCGAAAGCCAAAAAATGCGCGAGAGTGTTGGCTGGGATTGCGCGGAATATGCTGCGAGCGGATTGGAAAAAGCGGCAGTGCGGAATGGCAAAAAGGCGGCGAGAAGCGAAAAAACGGTGTGCGAAGTGGAAAACGGCAGCGAGAAGCGAAAAAACGGTGGTG
>NZ_DOTK01000072.1:0-38926 GCF_003521185.1 Brevibacillus sp. | reverse complement strand
TGGGGCAACCTGCTCGCGGACAAAGTCAAGGAAACGATGCCAAACCCGTTTACGTATGCGGGGGAGATGTACGACAAGGAGAGCGGGTTTTACTACTTGCGGGCGCGGTACTATGATCCGAAGATGGGAAGGTTTATTTCGGAGGATACGGTTAAGGGGCAAGTGGATAATCCGTTGAGTTTGAATCGGTATACGTATACACATAATAATCCGTTGAAATTTGTTGATCCAACTGGGCATGATATTGGGTTAGCTGAAGGTAATGGTGGATGGAATCAAGCAAAAATGACCCTTCTCTATAATAATGTTGTTCAAGGGAAAATTGCTTACGATACTCTTCCAAAAGACCAGCAAGCAATGCTGAAATCGTTTAGTGATAATCTTAAGAAAAATGCTTTTAAAGAATATAATCCTATCACGGAATTTACACAGGGGTTCGCTGCTGGATTTTTGGCTACTGTAGAGGTTGTAGAAGTTGTATATACTGCAAGAGGGTATATAGCGTATAGATCTACTAAAGGAACAAATGCCTCATCACAGGGGTCATTAACGATAGTCGAGGCTAAAGGAGTAACCTTCTCAGCAAGTGAAAAGAATGCAGCTAAATACATGCAAAGTCTAGGTAATAATGTTACTTTGAGAGCACCTTCTGGCACTAGAGCTGGTGGCGGGACATCAGATCTTGTTGTAAATGGTGTAAATTATGATGTATACACTCCAACCACTGCAAATGTAAGCCGAATTATCTCTGCAATAGCCAAAAAGAATTCACAAACTTCTGGGGTAGTATTAGACTTGTCTCAAACAACTGTCACGGCCGAGCAATTAGGAGATGTGCTAGCGAGAGTTAGGGGAACAGGTGCGACTAATATTATTGATATTGTCATTATGAAATAGGAGGGACTGTATGCCTAAGATGAAGTGTAGGTGTGGGGATGTATTAAGTTACGGAGAAATACCATGTCCAATAGAACATTTATTTATTTCTGACACAGACTTTGATAAGTTTGTGGGAAAAATTGAAGCCGAGAACTTATATAGTACCATGAAAAGTTTTCTCAAATGTCCAAACTGCAATAGACTATGGATATTTTGGAATGGATTTGAAGAAGAGCCTACCGAATATATTCAAGCACAATAATTGGAATTCACTTACCTTAGAGGAACTCTAAACGAGTAACCACCTACTCGTCTGGGGTTTCTTTTTTTCATAAATGTTGTAAAAAACTCTTGTTTTAAAATGCAAATTTATAGTATCATCAATTCAAGGAATTCAAACTATAAATTTATAGTATTCCTGCTTCATAAGAAAGGTGTGTAACCATGTTTAACCCCGAAACAAAAACAGCCTTTCTTCAAGGATATAAAGAAAATACCCAAAAAGCTTATTCAAGAGTCTTCAACCTAACAATGAAGTTCGAAGTGGAAAAGGATAAGGATTTGCTTCACTTTACATTGGATGAGATTGAAACTGCCCTACACAGCTTCCATGCTTCTACAGGAGACTCTCTTAATACGGCTGGGAGAACGATATCTGCTTACTTGAATTGGGCAAGGGCAGAGGGGCTTAGAGAGGACACCAATCCACTGGAGTCCGTTTCAAAAGAATGGTTTAAGAACATGGTAGTGAACACCCATCAGCATTTCATTACGAAGCAAGAAATCGATGCAATCATTGAACAATGTAATAATGATCAGGATTCAGTGATTCTCTCTTTGCTATTTGAAGGTGCGGGTGGAAGAGAGGTAAGTGAACTACGCAATCTAAAACGTGAACAAGTCAATGATGAGAAACGAACAGTGATATTGATTAACGATAAAGATGAAACAAGAGAAATTCCTATATCCGAACAGTGTCTGAAATTAATACATGGGGCAATCAAGCAAAAGGATTATCTGAAAGGGAATGGGGAGATGAGACGAGATCATCTCAAAGAAACAAGTGAATTGATTGAAACAGGCTATGTAATCAGGCCAGCCAAGACAAGAAATGTTCATATGGAACAAGTCAGTCCTCATCTGATTTATGGGAGATTACATGCATTAGAAGAATACTTTGGTTTGGACAATTTACGAGTGAAAACGATTCAACGTAGCGGGATGATTTGGATGGGAAAGCAACTCCTTGAACGGGATGGAGTGCTTGAAAAAGAACAGTATTTTGAAATATGTGAGCGATTCGGGGTAAACAAAGTAAAGAATGGAAACAAGATGGAGTATTTGTGGTGGGGAATGCAAGACTTTATTAATCCAGAAATGATCGCAAGATTATATAAATGAAACTTCTAGAGAGGATTAAATTCCTCTTGAGAAGTTTCACAATAAAAATAAAAATTTATTGTAAATCGATGGAGGAGGTGATCAAACGTATAAGTCGCTATCTTTTGTTATAACAGTCCAAATCATATTCAATATATTAAAATTTATAGTAAAAGGAGAGAATATTATTGTTTGATTCCATCAAAATGAAAGTAAGTTCCGTATTTATTCAACCTGAAATATTACGACAATATAAAAGAGAATTGTCCAATTCAGTGTAGCCGATCCAAGGATAGTGAAGGCTCGGATTTGTTTTACTTCCGAGTTATGACCCCGAAGAGGTTGTTGGTTATTCTGAAAGAAGAAAAAATACTAGATGGAAGGGCTATACTCATTATTAACGAATTTAATGAGTCTCTAGTGGAGAAGGAAATCAACAAGATATTAGAAGATTGCGTTCGTCCTTCATGGGTTGAAGTGGCAAAGGCCATTAATCGTCATTTAAATTGGGAGTATGATAATAGTCAATACAAAACACTTGATGAAGCTTCATCATTATTTTGAATAATATGGGGGGAAGTATGAAACTGCTGATAGAATCTCCGTATGGAGTAATTGAAAATTTCCAAGAAGTAGGTAGTGTAAATGAGATTGTTTACTTTTTGAATTGTTTTGTTAATGACAATCAGAAACTTCTATTTGCATTTTCTGGTGATTTAAACTCAATTGATTCAGCTATTCACAAAAAATTAGTTTTTGACAGAACAGCATATATTAACAATGAGTGGGTACTCCCTTGGGATCCTCCAAAAAAAAGACTGCCTAATACGCATTGGATTTGTCCGATTGGAAAAGAAGAAGTAATAGAAGCAATCAAAATGAATCAGCTATTTTTGTGTGTAATAGTAGATAAACAAGGCACATTTCAAGAGTATTCATATGTATTACGACATATTGAAGAAGATACTAGCTTTTCCTTGTGTTTCACAGAGAAACGAGAAGGTGATTTTCAGAGAAATGTGTTACCTAAGATCAAACAATTTTTAAAATAATATTTTTGACACTACTTACCCCAACCGAGCCACAATCTAATAAATAAAAAGGTGAGTAATGAATGTATACAGATTTTGAATTTAATTTAGATGAAAAAGGATAGGGATTTTGCAACGAGATTGTAAACGTTATGGTAGATCAGTTTCAAATTACGGAAGAAGAAGCTGTCGGCAGAATTAATATGCATTGGAGTAATACTGAGATAATGGGTGGATGTTGTATGGTTTATCATGAATCACCAGAGTTTTGGGCGTACGAAATATACTTCGGCTCTAATTCGCGTTGGTGGGCAAGGAAAGGTGATCCAGAGTTAAAGCCTAAACCATTCTCATTATAATTACGATACGGAAAACGCTATTATTAAAGAAATTGAAAATCAAAAATTTGAAAGTGGAAATTGGTAATCATCCTTGTCCGTATCCGCTTTGCTGTTTGCGGTAGTTTGACGATCTCATTTTACGCCCAACCAACGAAATTCTTGCCAGGGATTGTATGGTAATGGCCATACAGCGAACGGTTAGCTTGGTTAGTGAGAATTACAGCTTTGAATCTGGCAGGATGAACGGAATGAGACAACTGGCTGTGAATGCTAACCTAACTGTTGACCACCTGAGCACCAGTTTCCTCTATCTTGGAGTTTCTGAGACAACAACAAGTTTATGGGAGGTACCCCATCCAGTGCAGAATGAGCAAGGTCAAATGCCCAAAGATAAAACAAAACCTGTAGCAATTAATATGAACCCTGGCGATCTTCCAAGGTACGAGGTTACTTTAAATCAAAATGACGGGTTAGTTTTTGAATATGGGCATAATCCAAGGGAAGCTGAGGAATCAATATGTCCTTTAGGAGGAAGTTAAATGGAGGCAATATTACTTGCTCCAATCATGTTAGGATTGATAATTCTCTATATCACAACTCCTTTTTTCAAGAGTAGAGTAACAGGTAAACTATGGCTGATCATTGGTGGATTAAGCACATTACTTCTCCTATCACTTGAAGGAGTAAAGCTGGTAGTGTTTCCTTTTCCTGCTTTAATGATAGGGATTGGGATTTTGCTATTGTTAAAAAAGAACAGAGTTGCATATTTGTGTTGGCTCATTATTTTTTTATGGTTTAGTAGTTTGTATACCCTTTTGTTGGGAATTCCAGGAGCATTGCTGCTAATAGTAGGGCTGACTTGGAGCATCTATATAAGAAAGCGTTTTGAGGCAATTTAAGTAGGAGTCAGACTTAATAACAAATATCAGTATTATGTAGCCTATTCCGACTTGGAACGCGAGGAGGAATGGGTTTTTGTGCAGAATATTTTGAGAGAAGGCTTCAACTAAACATGCTTTAAAAGTAACTAGTGCAACTAAAAATGGCTATTTCATGTTGACTTGCAATATCATAAAAATCAGATGAAAGTGAACAGGTGTTTCAAATAATGAAAATAAGTAATTACAAGGGTTTTTTAGTAATTAATGATTATCATGAAATTATTGATTATGAAGTTGAATACAAGGTATTAAATTGTTTTTTGGAAGAAGGGGATATGTTTCTATTTAACGGAGGAGTGATTGCAAGTTGCCATAATTGTAACCAATTTATTAGAGATAGATTAGTAATTGAAGATGATGAATGGATAGATTTCTTCCCTCCCGATGAAGATTGCGATCTTGCATCAAAAACAGCATGGTATTATGCAATTAGCAAAGACGAAGTCATTCAAGCTTTACGATACAATGGGCTTTTTTCATGTGTGGTTTTAAAGAAAGGAAGAAATTTATCCGAGCGTTCATTTGAATTATTTCATCTTGAAGAAGATCTTGGTAGCAGTTTATATATCCGGAAAGTACACCTGGAAAATTTGTAAATATGGTTTTGCCCAGGATTAAGGAAATCATTTTGGTTAATTAGGAAAATATTATTAGGATTTTTATCCCTATTCGAACTGGTCAAGTCCCTTTTTGATAGACACTGAAAAAAGACCTAGGCTACAAGCTGGCGTCGGTCCTCAACCGGCGTCAGCTTGTTCCATTTCCTTTGTGGTCGCTTGTTATTGTAAAAAATGAATGAATACTTCTACTCTCCGGTGTGGCTCGTCCAATGTTCGTATCCCCTGGAGATAGAGAGCTTCTATCTTGAGATGAGAGAGAAGAAGCTTTCCGTCGAGGTACTGTCATGACAATTGCCTCGACGTGATATGCTGATTCGGGAGCCAACCTTTGGCAGCATGTCGTGCTACGTGAAAGCTCGGAATGTTTCTGGCAACCAACTGATCTGGCGCAAACACTACGACAAATTTGAAAAATTCCTCCTACTACAATAGCTACGGTGATGTGGTGAAATCCAGGGCCAAGCGGAACCTTGTTTATAGGCCCTAAACAAGCAGGATTTAAAACAATTTTAGGATGAAATACTTATGGCAAAAGGAAGTTTTCATAGAAATTCAATTCCGCAAGGTGCGCTAGTGGGGTATATTCCATGATAAATAATAAGAGTGAGCAATTTGAAAGGGGTTATCGGTGAGGGGGAAATGTAATTACTGCATTCCTCGAAGATGAGAGCGTTTGCCCCAAGATGGTCAATTTTTTAGAGTTCACCCCCAATCTGCATTAGCGGGGGAGCTGTACGATAAGGAAAGCGGGCTTTTACTGTCGGAAGCAGTTCAAAATGCATGTACATAAAGCGACAATGCAATCCATTTTAATATAGAGGAAAAGGCTGAAGGAGTGATAACATAACGGTGCAGTACTCCTGGAGAATAACAAAATACAATCCATCTAACCGCGACAGAAACGGGAGATATTTAATTGAAGAATGGACTTCCGTTAGCGATATTGGCAACGTTTATCATGGAAGAGAATTAACGATCCACGAATACTTAAAAACAGAAGAACAATATGTCTCTGCGATAGAAATGATTATGAAAGATTTACAGATACAACAGTTACAAGTAATCAATTTAGAGAGACATGATCTGAACTTTCATTTTGATAAGCATCGTTCCATTTATACGGCCGAGATGGTTGCATTATTTCATAATCTTTTGGAAGGTGACATAGTAAGCGGGGAAAATTTAAGAAATCTATGCAAGCTTATATTAAGGGAGAAGCTTTGGTGCAAGCTTACATCTGATAAGAAAAGGTTTGTTCATTTTGGCTTTGACTATTACATGTACATTGGATGCTCCGTTAACTGTAGCGACACCATAAAAGAGATTATTGGAAAAGGGCTGTTTGCTGAGCTTCTTAAATCACCTTATCTTGACGATGAAGAGTAAAGTATGTGGAGCTGTTGAGGAATAAGAAATCGGGCGTATAAATAGATGCTGGGAATATATCATGAATTTCCATAATATGGAACGAAGACGATCTTCTCAAGAAACGACTTATGGTAAGAAAAACAAGGTGAACAATAAAGCCACTTCTATACTCAAGAGCCGCCTGCCGAGCAAAGATCAGACTAATTGCAGGGAAAAAGAAAATGAAAGCAAGCGGTGAGAGGAAATTCTTGATAACAAATTTTTACTATGGATTGCAGAAAAGAAGGGTGACTTTCAACGACTAGGTTTTGAAGTTGAAATTGATAAATCACGTGGTGAGCAAGAACAGTTCATAGATCATGCTCAAAGAATATATTTGGAGAATGATTATTATGCAAGTACGATATGTGTTTGGAGATCAGGGATGATGGAGGCACTAATCGTTGATGCGAATACGCTAGAAACAGTCATCCATGATTATAAAGATGGTTTGGACGAAGAGGTTGACTTTAATAAAATTGTCCCACCATATATTCACTATATGTTGAAAAATTAGGACACCATTGGTTGGTGGGGATTGTCTCAGGCTAAAAAACGGGAACCACAGCTAATTGATTCAGTCCTAAAAGGAACTTCCCCATACGAAGAAACGCGAGGAAATGCTTGCAGAATAGAAGTTGGGCCAGCGAAAACGAGAGTCGTCAATTATTTATTCGAGCATCTGGAAGACGAAGCGGACGTAGAGTACACCATTGAAACAACAGAATTGAAGCAATTAATAGAGGCATGGGTTGTTGAACTGGAAAAGTTTAGAGTGCAAGCCAAGTAGAGAATAAAATGTCGATTCCTGTAGAAAAACATCTTTTGAAAATCCCAAGCAGATAACTTACAATATTACCAACATTAGGTATCGAGGCATAAGGAACACTAGGCATCTGGACCCGGAGATTGTGCGCTTCAAGCGACATGCCGAGGGGATGCATTCCTCGAACATCAATGGCTGGGCTGCCCTATCGAACGTACCAAACGGAATGTTTATCAGGTAAAAGGCTCATTCGGTTCGTGAATGGCCTTTTTCTTTTGCCAACTTTTTTCCCACTATGCCGGATGAGGAGGCGGTGCTCCCGAGAACGGGAAAAGCGAGATTTTGCAGAAAGGGTGAGACAAAATGCGTTCGAGGTACAAAACGCTCATCATGAGCGGAGCTTTAGCGGCTATTTTCTTTCATTTTCATTCTCCAGTAGTAACGTTTGGGTCTGTTGCCTACGCAGCCGGAAATACCCAGACGAAAGCGGCTCCGGCCAAAACGTCTGACAAAACAGCAGCAACGTACGACATCCCGGATGTGATTCAGCGAACATCACCGAGTGTGGTGGCGATCATCGGGAAGCCGACGGAGCAAGCAAATTCGACTAACCGCTTCAACCTTGCGCACGGAACAGGCGTGATCGTGAAGGCGGACGGCTGGATCGTGACCAATGCGCATGTGGTCAAAAATATGTCCAATTTGACGGTCGTAACGCTCGACGGCAAGCAATACAGTGGCAAAGTGACCAATATGGACGAGGAGAGCGACCTGGCGCTGGTCAAGATTGCAGCAACGGGGCTTGCCCCGGCGAAATTCGCAACGAACTATGCGATGAAGATGGGCGAGACGGTGGTGGCGATCGGGACGCCGATTTCCTTTTCGTTGCGCAACTCGGCGACGTCCGGGATTATCAGCGGGGTGAATCGCTCCGTCAACTCTACCTACCGACTGATTCAGACAGATGCTGCGGTCAATCCCGGGAACAGCGGCGGTCCGCTCGTGAACATGAAGGGCGAGGTCGTGGGCATCAATTCGCTCAAATTTGCTTCTATCGGGGTGGACAACTTGAGTTTCGCAATTCCGGCGGATACGGTGCAATACGTGCTGCATCACTTTTTTACATACGGAAAAGTAAAGCGACCGTATTTCGGAGCGGAGCTGGAGGAGAGCTGGGCTGCTGTCGTCGGTTTGCCGACAAAGGAGCCGCTGCGGGTCGTGCGGGTGGAGCCAGGCTCGCCAGCTGCGGCAGCGGGCATCGGACCGGGGGATGTCATTTACTCGATCAACAATCAGTCGATTACAACCATCGTTGATTTCAATGAGTTGCTGAAAAAATATTTGCCCGGACAAAAGGTCGAGATCATGACCCAATCGAACGGGGATTTGATCAAAAAGAACGTCACGTTTGCAGAAACGAAAAAATAACAAATAAAGTGGGGGCCAATTATGTTGCGTGGATGGAAAAAAATGACGGCGGTATCGTTCGTTCTCGTGCCTCTTTTGCTGAATAACGGTCTGGTGCATGCTGCTGACACGGCAGGGGGCAGCGTGAATGTCCGGCTGAAGGTAGGGCAGGAGAGCGTAACGATCAATGGATCTGCATCGACAATCGAGAAGCCGTATGTAGCAGGCGGCACGACGATGATCCCGCTCAGCATCATTACAAATGCGTTTGGCGCGACTTTGCAATGGGACAACCAGACGCAGACAATTGAACTGACGGCGGGAGAGAAGACGATTTCACTGAAGGCAGGCGACAAAAACGCCAAGCTGAACGGCCAACCGATCGTGCTTTCGGTGGCACCCGAGCTGAAAAACGGGAAGACGATGGTGCCGGTGACGCTCGTTACGCAGTTTTTAGGTGCGAATGTGAGCGAGAACAAGCAGACGGGAGAGGTCACGATTACGGGCGCTTCCACACAAGGTACTGCTGCGTCCAACAGTTCGCTTGATTCCGACCACGGAAAGACCAAGGTCGGCGACAGCTACTATGGCTGGTCGATGAAGTATCCGACAGAGCTGATCTTGGGCTACCAGAGCTACAAGGGCAATTACGCGAGCTTCCATGACAGCAAGGAGACGTTTTGGCTGAACGTGCAGGTGTACGAAGATCAGCCGGAAAACTTGTCCAACGATGGGCTGGTCAAGTTTTTGGCCGAGAATCAGTACGGTATGATTTTGTCCAAAGAGTATGTCGAGAAAGATGGCCTTTCCTATGCCCGAGTAGTTTCGCGGGATGAAGAAGATTATATGGCAGAAAGCCGCGCTTACCGAAAAGGCGACAAAGTGTACGAGATCACACTGAGTGTTTCCAACGAAGCGGACTTCAACAATCCAGCGAAATACAAAGGTTACAAAGACATGCTGGACAGCTTCACGGCCCATTTTGACAAACAGGATAAGTCCATCAAAGATTTGTCCAATGTCGAGAATGGCTACCGCTGGTTCGACTACAAAGATTTTGGCTTGAAAATCAAAGTGCCCGCTGTTTGGGAAAAAGTAGGCGGCGATAGCGGGGCAGCTTTCAGCAATGACGACGGCGATCAGTGGATGCAGCTCAGCGTGACCTCGGCGACTGAAAACGACAAGCTCGACGACTGGGTAGCCAAGCATGAACGGATGTATCGCGAGATGTATGCCGAGAGTGCACTTGACGTCGATAAAAACGCAACGACTACCACAATCGCTGGCGTGACGGCGCGGGAGCGGAACTACGGCACCTTTGATGGCGAAAACAAATACCAGGAGCGCCACATCTTTTTCATCAAAGGAAAATACAAGTTCCACTTGCAGCTCGCGTTCAACAAAACGGCCGATCCGGCTAAAACGCTGGAGATGATCAACACCATCAGCCGTTCGCTGTCGATCGATGAACAAAAAATGAACCAGTCGCTTGGCTTCATTCAGGATGACATTTTGCTCGACAAAAACAAGATGGCGACGATCAAGGACAGCAAGTACAAGTACGCGATCGACATCCCCGAGTATTGGCAAGAGGACGTGGTCGATAGCCGCAGCTTGATCGGCAAGTCGTACTTGTTTGAAGGCGGCGCGTTTACTCTGTTTGTATTCAAGGACAGCTACTCCGAGGTAGAAAAAAGCTTCACGTCAATCTTCAAAATGCAAACGAGCGGCAGTGAGAAAACCTCGCTGGTGGAAAACAAGCCAGTGACCGTACATGGCGAGTCGGGCAGGAAATTTGTGATCAAGGGAGAAGAAGAGGGCATCAGATATGAACGTACAGCGTACCTTTTCCCGAAAGGCAAGTATTCCTACTATATTTCCTGGTCGATTCGCGATGCTTACAGTACGGCTGCTACCAAGGAGCGGATGGAGAAGGTATTAAATTCGTTTAAAGTAATCGAATAAAGACAGCTTTGATCCGTCATCCAGTAGAGGCAGGTATGCGCGATGATGGCACGACGCATTAGCTAAGACCCCTGGTTTCGCGCCAGGGGCTTTTGCTTGGAGAAAATGAAGGGGAGTTCATGCGTTTTTAAACTTGCTGATCGTTCCATGGTTTTAGACTCTAAAATACGAGGAGCGCAAAAGTTTATGAACTATTTTGCTGACAACTTGTACACTGTGATTGGGTTCTTGTTTGGTCTTTACCTGATTTATTCTGGCGTAAATGGGTTGATTTCAGGAGAAATATACATTGGGGGCAGAGGGATTTCTTCTGGTGCTACATTTTTTCCTCCAGCTTCTACGTACGCATCATTGTTATTTATTCTATTTGGTTGTTTTACTGTGTATTGGTTTGCTAGGAGTATTATCGATTATAAAAGAAAGAAGTGAATGAAGAGCAGAGTGGAGTCGTCTCAGGGTTTCGTAAATGGATGGACGAGGAATGAGAAATGGTTATAGCAGGTGATATTCAGTGGAACAAACAGCAAATAACGATTGGTTTGGTCAGATCAACAACCTTCTCTTGTGCCGAAAACTTGATGATCGCGAGCTGTATGAAGCTTTACATGTGCTCGTTTCCAAGTTAGATCATGTGGAGAAAATGACCCTCTATAGCCAACTAACGGAAAACGCTTTAGCAAACTACTATCGAATAAAAGATCATATTATTTTGGACAGAGAAGTAAAAGAACATCTGTTGTATGGTTATTATCAGCAAAAAATCTCGTGTGGCACGAAGCAAATAGACAATGAATTGTTCGATCAATTGATCCATGACTATTTACATGAAAACTATGTTGCACTGGAAAGCATCATCATTCGGCTAATGAAGTCAGAGGTAACTTCCCATGATAAAATCAGTAAGCTAATGGACCTATTTGGAGAAAAGAAATCTATCAAGAAACAGTTGCTGCATCATAAAGCTAGAAAAAAAGTAAAAGAGTGCACCCAGTTCCATAGAGAAGAATTAATGACGCTACTAGAGTGGAGTCTTTACTCAAGCATTGAAGAAGCTATAGAGAAAGGACTTGTTCCGAACGACGCTCTAGCGTTATTTCAAAAGTCTGCTGCAAATGAAGCGGATAGAAAGCATAAGGAAAAGTTATATCAAATGGCGCAAGCGAAACTTAATAATGGAGAGCGGTCGTTTAACGAAACATAGATTTAAAGCAGTGCTTTGTGAAGTCAGGAACGGAGCGACTGCACAAGAGCGTGGGAGAAAAGAGGCTACAATGGCTATCATTTTTCTAGGTTACCATCGCATAATCAAAACTCATAAAAGATAGAACGATTGCCACAGGAGTCTGATGACAAATAAAAGAACCCATACGAGTAACTCCCTCCCGTATGGGTTCTTAGCGTCTGGTCACTTCTCATCTCAACAAAAAAGCGGGAATGACACGTACAGTTTCTAAAGTTGATCTACCGAAGGAAGAGTGTAGGAAAATCTGTGTGTAGCTACTTCCCTTAAATCACCCCACCATCCTCCCCCAAAGCCGTCACCGTAAACGCCTCCCCTTGCTTCACGGGAATCTGTGCATACCACAATCGAAACGGGATCAGCTCACTGTCGATAATCTCCGCTTGAATCTCTTTTCCAGTCTTGTCGCTCACGACGACGAGGCTGTCGATGGCGGGATCGAGAATGACGCCGAACAGCATTGGGAACGGGGAGTCGAACGGGTTTTCTTTTCCGTTGGCGACGTATTGGGTGGAAAAGGCAGGATCGTACAGCGACATTTCGGAATCGGCGGGAATGGCGTGACTGCCGCCATTGCCCCATTTCCAGCCAAGAATCGTTTTCTTGGCAAATTCGGCGTGGATCTGGCCATCCTCATGAACGAGGAAGAACAAAGTACCTTTATCCGTGCTTGCTTCGTGCAACACGGTGCCGACTTCTTCTCTCATCTGTTCAATGGCTTGCAACGGAGTGGGGGAAGAATCGTCGGTCAAAAAATAACTCGTGGCAAAAAGGGCGAGCAAACAGAAAAAGAGGGCAATTCGTGTCATAGTTCACTCTCCTGTAAGGATTTTTCCATGACAGACAGCATTGTTCCCGTCTTATTTTACCAATAAATCAACATATAATCCATAGCTTATATGTGTGACAACTGCCTGAATTGGATTTCCCGTTTCCTTTTCAGCCGAAACAATCCTATAATAGAGAAGAATGCTTGTACGAGGAGAAGTTTTTATGAGCGACAAACACGAACCGAAAACGAACAACAAATGGGTCATCCTGGGCTTTGTCGGCTGTGTTCTTGCCTGTGCCGTGTCGATGGTGATCTTCATTTACGTCATGAGAAGCTGACTTGGGGTGCATGCCAAAAACCGCTCATTGTAATGAGAGCGGTTTTTTGGCGTTTGAGGAGCACTTACGGCTGGATGGCTTTCAGCTTTTGCTCGATTTCTTCCCACGAAAGCTGGTTGAACTCGGAAAAGCCGACGCCTTGCAAGGCGATTGTTTTGCCCTGGTACAAGGGATATACGCCTTGCCACAGTCCTGAGAGAGAGTAAAGGGAGGAGGAACCTTTTACTTTGCGCAAAAAGACCAGGTAGTTGCCTTCGCCAAGCGGTCCCGTGTAGGTGAGGTTCAGCTGGCTGGAAGCGTCGGGCAACGGCTCCACTCCTGTGCTGAGTACCGTCACCAAGCGCGACGAGGAGCCTTTGAACACTTTTTTCACTTGCAAAGTTTGCGTGTAGTTGACGATTTTGCCCTGGCTGATGGTCCGGCCTGTCGGGTATGCTTTGTGGGCGCTGTCGATCCAGCCGATGAGGATGAGGTCGCTTTGGCTGACGAGCTCTTTGGCACTGGACAGAGCAGTCGTCGGGACGTGAAGCTGACCGATGCTCGTCTCGGCGGAAACAGGCAGAATGACGGCGCACAGCAAAATGATGAGGATTAGCAGGCGATATCGCATGGACAAGTTCTCCTCGCTCGTTGTAGTCATGTCGATAGTATGGTCGAGGGAATCACGCTTCATCCGCGAGCGTAATAGTAGGATAGTAATATTTAGAAAAATCTAAATAAATGCTATGATTGGCTCATCCTTTGGATTTCTCGCAAAAGGTCAAGACTAGGACGAGGAGGGTCACATGAATCAGTTGGTTGTCTTTCGACGCGTCTGTACCTGTTTTCTTTTGCTTCTGCTTGTGTTGCAGTTTGCCGTGTCACCTGCTTTTGCCAGAGAGGACATCGGCACGAGGGACGCACTCACGGATCGCATCGAGAAATACTTGACCGATTTGAAAAACGATGAGAACAGCATGGGGATGTATGCGGGGATTGCCGTCTACGATTTGACGGACAAAACGTATTTGTATCGGCACAACGCCGAGCGAAACTATATTCCCGCCTCGAACATGAAGCTGTTTACCACAGTCGCTGCGCTGGATAAGCTGGGGCCGGACTATCAGTGGCGGACAGACGTCTTTTTGCAAGGAAAAGTAAATGCCGACGGGGTTTTAGCGGGCGATCTGGTGCTAAAAGGCAACGGCGATCCGACCTTGATGCCAGCGGATTTGCAACAGCTGGCTGCTGCCGTCAAAGAAGCAGGTGTCAAACGGATCGACGGCGACCTGCTGCTGGACGAAAGCTATTTTGACGATACCCGGCTTGGCGTCAGCTGGATGTGGGATGACGAGCCGTATGGCTACAGTGCCCAGCTCAGCGCGCTTTCGGTGCATAAAAATTTTGTGACGATCGCGATTTCGCCGGGGAAGACTGCCAATACACCGCCGACAATGGCGATGGAACCGGCTACTACATATGTGAAGATCAACAACCAGGTGCAGACCGTTGCAGGAGCGGAGACAGACATCACCGTCGAGCGCCCGCGCGGAAAAAACGAGATTTTGCTGACAGGAACAATCGGGGTGAGCGCCAAGCCGTATGAGGAAGATGTGTCGCTGGAAGACCCGGCATTGTTTGTGGGAGACATCTGGAAGCAGCAATTGCTCGCCCAAGGGATCGGTTTCAGCTCTTCCACGCAAATCAAAAAGACGAGCGTGACATCCGGCGTGCCGTTCCGCACGCATCTTTCCATGCCGCTCGGCGAGGTCGTCGTGGAATTGAACAAGCAAAGCGACAACTTTTACGCCGAGATGCTGCTGAAAACATTGGGGGCGACGGAAAAAGGAACAGGAAGCGCAGAAGCGGGCAGCGAAGCCGTTGCGGACGTCATGAAGCGGGCTGGCATTGACACGGGCTTTCGGCAGGTAGATGGCTCGGGATTGTCGCGCTTTGACTTGGTCACCGCAGAGCAAATCGTCAAGCTGCTTGATTTTGCCCAGCAGCAGACGTATGGCGTCGAGCTGGAAAAATCGTTGCCAGTTGCAGGCGTAGACGGCACGTTGAAAAACCGCATGCTTACGACAGACGCGGAAAAAAACTTGATGGCGAAAACAGGCTCTATGGGTGGAGTCAACAGCTTGTCTGGCTACGTCACGGCGAAAAACGGGCACAAGCTGGCCTTTTCCATCCTGATCAACGGGATTTACAAGTCGAAATACGCGCGCGATCTGCAAGACTTCGTAGGCACACTGTTGGCCTCCTACCCGCAGATTACTGCTCCGGAAGGCTATGTACCTGCCCGCGAAAAGGTCTATCCGCTTTCCGTGCTGCTTGATCCGTTGTTTGCACAGCCGCAAGCAGTCGGGGTAACGGCAGGTGTCATCGTCAAGTCGCTGGACAAAACGGGAGACGCAGCCATTTTGTACGAAAAGGATGCGGACGCGCTGCTCACACCCGCCTCCAATCTCAAGCTGCTGACGACGGCCGCAGCGCTGTCCCAGCTCGGGGAGAATTACGTCTACAAAACCGAGCTGTACGGGGATGCGCCTGTAACGAAAAACGGAGTCCAGCAAGGCAATCTGTACCTCAAAGGCTACGGCGATCCGACCATTTCTACCGAAAACGCTTTGCAAGTGCAGGAAGGCGTCACGATAGAGAAAATCGCAGCGTGGATCAAGCAGCAAGGGATCAGGCAAGTCACCGGAAATCTCGTGCTGGACGAAAGCTATTTTGACAAGGAACGGCTCGGCCTTGGCTGGGCATGGGATGACGAAAGCTACTACTACAACCCGACCCTCGGGGCATTGGCGTTGAATCGCGGAACGGTCATGGTCGAATATAAGCCTGCGAAACAAGCGGGCGAGGCTGTCGCGTTCAACCTGTTGCCGAAAACGAACTACGTCACGATTGTCAACGAATCGAAAACAGTAGAGGCCGGGCAGGAAAATACGTTTGCCATCCTGCGCGACCGCGGAACGAATACGATCCGGCTGACCGGAAATCTTCCGCTCGATCATCCTGGCGACTACGAGCGCGTACCTGTAGAGGAACCGGCCAAGTACGCGGGAACCGTTTTGCAGGAAGCGATGGCAAGCCAAGGCATTCAGTTCGCTCCGGGCAGCCAGCTGATCGTGCAAACTGTCCCGCCATCCGCTGTCAAATGGCATGAATTTACTTCGCTGCCGCTGAAAGATATCGTCGCCTATTTGAATAAAAAGAGCGACAACTTTTACGCGGAAATGCTGCTGAAGACGATCGGAGCCGTGAAAAAAGGAACCGGAAGTGCCGCTGCAGGAGCGGAAGTCGTGCAAGAAACAGTCGCGTCGCTTGGGGGCAAAACGAATTTTGACATGGTCGACGGTTCAGGCTTGACCCGCTACAACCTGATTTCGGCGCGTCACCTTGCTTCCGTGCTGGAAGGGATGGCGAAGCAAACGTCTTTTGCCGCTTTTGACGCGTCGCTGCCGATCGCGGGCGTGGACGGTACGCTGAAAAACAGGCTGACCGATCTGGCTGCTGCCAAAACGATTCATGCCAAAACCGGATCAATGACGGGTGCGAACAGCTTGTCGGGCTATTTGACTACGCAAAGCGGGGAGAGGCTCGTCGTTTCCATCATCATGAACGGCTATGTGGAGGATGAAGATTTCTTTACGGAACTGCAAGACCGGATCATGTCGATTGTCGCAGCGTACGAATAAGCTGGCAGGCAGATGGAGAAGCCCTTTGGACAAAAGCGGGCTTCTCTTTTTTATGGGTGGCCGCGTGCAGGTGGCTTTTTGTCCAGGTTTGGGTCAATGCCAGTGACGGTCGCTCGGCTGGTTTCATATCTATATCCAGATGCAGAACGCGACAAAAACGAAGAGATCGGGGAGGGGAAGCGAAGTTGAACCCTACACGCTTTCATTGGCAGGGGTTGGAGCAAGTCGCTGCACACATCCTTTCTCGCGCGGGGGTCAGGGAAAAGGATGCACGAATGGTAGCCGAATCGCTTGTCCATGCGGATTTGCGCGGGATCGAGTCCCATGGGCTGTCGCGGCTGCCGATTTACGTGCAGAGGATCGAGGCGGGGCTGATCGAGCTTTCGCTGCCACCTGAGCTGGTCGCCAGGCAGGGAGCGACCTCTCTTATCGATGGCAAAAATCAGCTTGGAGCGGTCGTCGGGATGGCTGCTTTGGAAGAAGCGATGGAACTGGCACGGCAAAACGGGATCGGATTTGTCGGCGTACGGCACTCCAATCACTTCGGTTCCTGTTCGTACTACGCCGAGAAGGCTATTGCCGCAGGCATGATTTTGCTCGTCCTCTCGAATGCCCCTTCCGCGATGGCGCCAACGGGAGGGATTCAGCCGTTTTTCGGAACGAATCCGATCGCGATCGGCATTCCTGCGGGCGAGGAACCTGCCTACTTGCTGGACATGGCGACAAGTGTTGCGGCGCGCGGCAAGATTGCTCTGGCAGCCAAAACAGGGACGACGATCCCGCAAGACTGGGCCATAGACGCGGACGGCTTGCCAACGCATGACCCACATAAAGCGTTGCTCGGCTCTCTTTTGCCGATCGGCGGGGCAAAAGGCTACGGGCTTTCGATGTTCATCGATATTTTATGCGGGCTGCTGACCGGAGCTGCGGCTGGAGCCGACGTCAAAAGCTTGTACGACAACTGGCATGATCCGCAAAACATCGGACACGTCTTTTTGTGCATCGATGTGCAGCGCTTTTTGCCTGTGGACGCATTTTTGCAAAAGATGGACGAATATATCCGGGAGATCAAAAAAGTTCCGCGTGCAGCCCATGTGGCGGAAATCTTGATTCCGGGAGAAATCGAGCAGAGAAAGATGGCAGCGCATAAGCAGGATGGCATTCCCTTGACGCAGACGGTGGTGGAGGATCTCAACAAGTTGTGTTCCGGCTACGGAATTGATCTGGCGCAAGCAGTCTATCGGGTGTGAGCAAAGCTTTCGCTGTCCAGTGGTTTCCGGGACATTCTCTCGCACATAGACTGATGTCAGCGGTTTGAAAAGGAGTGAACATCCGATGCAACGCCACATGTGCAAAGGCAAAATCCACAGGGCGACAGTGACGCAAGCCGAGCTTGACTACGTCGGCAGCATTACGATTGATTTAACCCTGATGAAAGCGGCTGACATCAAGCCTTACGAAATTGTGCAAATCACCAGCTTGCGGAACGCGACGCGCTGGAAAACATACGCCCTGCCAGCAGCGGAAGGAAGCGGCAAAATCTGTTTGAACGGCCCGCCTGCCCATCTGTTTTCCCCCGGCGACATCGTCATCATTTTAAGCATGGGCATGTTCGAGGAGAGCGAATGCGACCAGCTGGTGCCGAAGGTCGTGTTTGTGGATGAACAAAATCGCATTACGAAAGTCGAAGAGCACCATCTCATTACGAATGGAGAGACATTGCCATAAAAGCGCCAAACGTAGGAAAATGGGGCAAGCACCAGCACATGGTTCAGGATGAGTTCCTGCGTGAGCATTTGCCCAGAACCCGGCTGTTTTCTCCCGAAGCGTTATGGGAGTACGCAGCGGACTACAAGCGTGTCATGCTGAAGCCGTCCGGGGGAGGCGGCGGGGCCGGGATTATCCAGCTGACCGATTTGGGAGACGACCGTTATTTGATTCATAGCGGCAAGCACCGCCGGACAGTCGAAGGCAAGGAAAAGGCTGTCCAATATGCGAAATCATTGTTTCGCCCGAAAACGTATCTGCTTCAACCGCGCATTCCGCTTGGGCGCATCAACGGAAAGCCGTTTGATGTCCGCGTGATGATCCAGCGCAAAGGGAAACACTCTCCCTGGGTGATTACCGGATGGGTAGCCAAACTCGCCGGGCCGGGCTTCGTCGTGACGAACGTCGCCCGCAGCCGCGGAAAAGTGCTGCCGCTTCGCACGGCGATCAAGCAGTCGAACATTGCAGCGAATCCGAATCTGCTCGGAGAAATTCGGCAAGTGTCCATGGCGGTAGCCAAACGGTTGGGAACGGCGTACCCGACGTTGCGGGAGATCGGCCTGGACATGGGGATCGACATTCACGGAAAGCCGTGGATCATCGAAGCGAATTTTCGCCCGTCGCTATCTTTGTTCCAGCAGCTTCAGGATCAGACTTTTTACAGGCGTATTTTGGCGATGCGGAAGCGTTAAGTGCGTGGAGCGCGTTGAAAAGCAAAGAGAACCGCTTGCTGCGACGGCCGAAAAAGCCTGAGGGCAAGTGGTTCTTTTTTTCAAAAGGCTTTCATGTGGATTCTGGGTAACAAGTATTTGTCGTTCGATGAGAAAGGTTTCTGCTGTATAACGGATCAGATGAGAAAAGGGGGGATAAATCGTCCATCAACATCGGTGAATCCGTATTCCCGGGCAAGATCACCAACTTGCAGGACCAGTCCGTTTTTAAGCTTCACTTCGCCATCCCCTGCCAGGGCAGACACAGCGCGCCCAATATAATGCGGCGACTCCGTATGTTTAAGAGCTTCCACTTCCTTCCAATGATTTTCGTCTGTATTGAAATTTCTTAATACCAGTTCTGTTCTCATCCAACCAGGGGAGACCGCTACCGCCGTTATTTTCGTGTTTTTGAGATCATGAGCGAGTCCGAACACGGAGCGGTTAATCGTATTCTTGGCAAGGTCGTAATAGAAAGTTCCTAAATACTTATCCTGATCCCGGAAAGTGGTATGTACGATCAACCCAGAATCAGCTTCCAGCATAAGCGGGATCGCATAATGGTTGGTCGCTATTTGTGCACGTACTCCGCTTTGAAACATAGCATCCCACATGTTCAGCGGATATTCCCAGAAAGGTTTCGGTTGTAAATTCACGTCCAAGTCATGCAGTCCCCAGACGTTATTCACAAGTATATCGAGACGTCCTTGTTCCTGACGGATTCTCTCGATCAAAGCTTGCGTATCCTCATCACGGGTATGATCGCAACGACATGCGTATGCCTCGCCACCATTTTTCAGAATCTCCTCGACCGTTTCATCAATACTGCCTGGAAAACCGTTTGTAGTAGTCCCTCGCAAACTTCTTCCCGACACATAAACGACTGCTCCGGCTTTCCCGAGTTCAATGGCGATCCCTCGTCCTGCCCCTCGACTTCCTCCGGTTACGAGAGCGATTTTCCCAGCGAGTCTCTTCAAGTTCATCTACTCCTTCGCAAGTTATTTATTTCATCATACACGTAGTAATATGACATCTAGTGTCATGTTGAGAATGAGCGATTATCATTTTTGAAATCGATGGAACAGACACGTTTAAAAGTTCGATATCTTGAGCAGCCAGAAAATGCCGATAGTCGAATGCTAAAGCCTTCCATAAAAGAAAACTCGCAATCCATTTGCTATTGCGAAAAATGGGGAAAGGCTGGCGCAGAGCACAAAAAGTTGATAGAATGCCTCTCATTATGAAGGGAGGTAGTATGTTCGACAATGACATCACTGTCTAAAAAAGAATGGATGCTCATCAGCTTCATGTTATTTTCCATGTTTTTTGGAGCAGGCAATTTGATTTTCCCGCCATACCTTGGGCAGGAGGCTGGCTCGCTCGTCTGGTCTTCCTTGCTGGGCTTTGTCCTGTCGGCTGTCGGTCTGCCGATTCTCGGGGTAGTTGCCGTTGCCAAAGCAGGCAGCTTCTACCAATTGGCGAGCCGGGTCCATCCGATTTTTGCTCTTATTTTTCCGTTTCTGATTTACGTCTCGATCGGGCCGGCTCTCGCCATTCCGCGCGCGGGAAGTCTCGCTTTCGAGATGGGGATGGCGCCTTTTTTGCCAGAATCGCTGGTTGCCTCTAAAATCAGCTTGCTCGTGTACACGGTCGTGTTTTTTCTGATCGTGTTCTGGTTTAGTCTGTCGCCTTCCAAGCTGGTCGATCGGTTCGGGAAGCTGCTGACGCCTGCCTTGCTGGCGCTCATCGCGCTGATTTACATCAAAAGCTTGGTTACTCCGCTCGGACAGACAGGTGCGCCGACTGGCAAATACGGAGCAAATCCGATTGCCCAAGGCTTTCTCGACGGCTACTTGACGATGGATGCGCTTGCCGCCCTCATTTTCGGGATTGTCATTGCCAATACGCTGCGGGCGAAAGGGATGACAGACGAGAAAAAATTGTCTGCAAGCATGATTCAGGCAGGGCTTGGAGCTGGATTTTTGCTGACAGTGATTTACGTCGTTCTGGGCATCATGGGCGCGTCTGCCGCTTCTTTAGGAAAAGCGGAAAATGGCGCCCAACTGCTCGCGAACATGATGGACCACCTGTTTGGGGCAAGCGGAACGCTGATCCTCGGGGTGATTTTTACGGTCGCCTGTCTGTGCGTATCGATTGGGCTCGTCACTTCTTGCAGTCAGTATTTCCACGGCCTGTTCGGCGGTTTGCCGTACAAGGGATGGGTGACGGTTTTATGCGTCTTGAGCATGCTGGTTGCGAACTTGGGCCTGACACAAATTTTGCAAGTATCCGTGCCTGTCTTAGGTGCGATTTACCCGATTGCGATCATGCTCATTTTGCTTGCTCTGGTCGAGCGGTTCATCCCGGCTACCTCTTTCGTTTATATGACAACGGTTGGCGTCGTTGCCGTGTTTGGGCTGGCAGATTTGGCGAATGCCCTGCTTGTCGCCCACCAATGGGACCAGGTGCTCGCGGCCTTGCCTTTTTACAACGTCGGCGCTGGCTGGGTCATGCCTGCCTTGATCGCGGTTGCAGTCGGCATGCTGCTCGACATGTGGAAAAGAGCTTTGCTATTGCGGCAAAAACACTCTTCCCAAACGGAATAACTACAACGAAAAAAGGGCTTCGCGCTTGCGAGGCTCTTTCCTTTTTGAAGACACATGCGTGAAAGATGATGCGATTTCGTGACTTTATCGTCTGTTTTTTCGTAGTAAAAGAGTAGGAGAAAGAAGGAGGCTATTATGCGCTTTGACACTATCATGACGATCACTGTCGTGCTTGTGCTGACGTCCTGTTATTGCTATTTGTGGAAATGGCTACGGTCCAAAACGTCCGGTTGATCCGGGCGTTTTTTCTTTTGGCACGGGCAACTGGCTCACCGGGCAAGGAAACAGGATAAAAGTGGTACGAATGGGGCAAAATTTCCCTAACTCATTTTACAGTAGGCGAGACTCAGGAAAAAGTGAGGCGGCTTCGTTGAAAAGGGGGTGGGGAGCCTGAGCGAAAACGCGCGAAAGTGGTGGAGATCGCACAAACAGAAGACGCAGCAGCAGACAGCGCCTTCCCATACGCCTTTGTAAAAGCAGCTGGCTGACAACGAGCAGCGGCTGAGAGACTTGTATGCCAACTGCTCCGATGTGGTGTTTCGCTCGTTTCGCATCGGCGGCACGATCCGGGCGCTTGCGATCTACATCGACGGCTTGACGAATCAGGAGGAGCTGGAGCGCAGCGTGTTGTCTGTCCTGATGCAGACGAAGCTGCCGAAGGATTCCCCGCTGACAAAGCTGTTGGACAATCTGGTGCCCGTAACCAAATCGCGGGAAATGAGCACCGTAGAACAATGCCTGGAAGCGATTGCAAACGGCAACCCGGTTCTGTTGATCGACCAGCAGGAGAGAGCGATTGCCTTTGGCTTGGCCAGATGGGAAAAAAGGCAGATCGAAGAGCCGGTCGCCGAAGGGGTCGTCCGGGGGCCGCGCGAAGGGTTTACGGAATCGCTCCACGTCAATACGGCGCTGCTCAGACGGCAGATCAAGACGCCCGCTTTGAAAATGGAGCAAATGCAAATCGGCGGCTACACACAAACCCAGGTTGTCCTCGCTTATATGGAAGGCATCGTGGACGAGGACTTGGTGGCAGAGGTCAGGGCGAGACTAGGCCGGATCGAAATCGACGGTGTGCTGGAGAGCGGCTACATCGAGGAACTGATTGAAGATCATCCTGCATCGCCGTTCCCGCAAATTTTGACCACCGAGCGTCCGGATGTCACTTGCGGGAATTTGCTGGAAGGGCGCATCGCCATTCTGGTAGACGGCACGCCGTTTGTGCTGATCGCACCGACTACGCTGTTTTCCTTGCTGCAATCCAGCGAGGATTATTACCAGCGCTCGCTCGCGAGTACGACGATCCGCTGGCTGCGCTATTTGTTCACCGCGATTTCCTTCTTGCTGCCGTCCCTTTATGTCGCCCTGATTACGTTTCATCACGAGATGGTGCCGACCTCGCTGTTGATCAGCATGGCAGCTTCCCGGGAAGCAGTGCCTTTTCCGGCTTTGGTCGAGGCGCTGTTGATGGAAATTACGTTCGAAGCGCTGCGCGAAGCAGGGGTCAGACTGCCCAAGCAGGTCGGGGCCGCTGTCAGCATCGTCGGGGCGCTCGTCATCGGTCAGGCAGCCGTACAAGCGGGGCTGGTTTGTCATCGTGGTCGCCATCACAGGGATTGCTTCCTTTATGATTCCGCACTATATCGCGGGCATCGCCATTCGCCTGCTGCGCTTTCCGATGATGTTTCTCGCCGGATCGCTCGGCTTGTTGGGAATCATGCTCGGCATTATTGTGACCGTCATCCACCTGAGCACGATTCGCTCGCTGGGCGTGCCGTACTTGACACCAGTCGGACCGATCAAGGTCGCGGAATGGAAGGACACGCTCGTCCGCGCGCCGTGGTGGATGATGAACACGCGCCCTCACTTGACGGGAGATTATCAAAAAATCAGGCAAGGAGCGAATCAGAAGCCAGGGCCGAAAAAAGGGGGAGATCCAGCTTGAAATGGGGGCTGGTCGCCGGAATGAGCGCTCTCGTCTGCATCCTGTTTGCCATCGAGTGGCCGCGTCTGTCGCGCTTGCCGAGGCGAGACAAAATGACCTTCATCGCCTTGGTTTTCATCGGCTGGGTGCTGTCCATGTTCGATTTGCCGAATTTGCCGGGACCCACCACGATAATCAATGAAATTTTCGAGCCGCTGGGTCACTACTTGGAATAAAAAAGGGTGGGGTGCTTGCTAGAACAGGGAAAAATCTCTTCCGCGCAGATGGGAAAAATGATTTTCCTGGCTGTCATTGCTTCGGCTGTTACAGCTGTGCCGAGTTATAGCGGAAAATACGCGCAAAATGATTTGTGGCTGTCGCCTGCCTGGGCGTCCTTGACCGGTTTTTTAACGGTGTATGCCGCCATAGCCTTGAACAAACTGTACCCGCAAAAATCCGTCGTCGAATACAGTACCGACATTATCGGTACGATTCCGGGAAAGCTGTTCGGGCTGCTCATCCTGTTTTTTTACATCCACATGACAGGATTGATCGCCAGAGGGTACGCCGAGTTTATCATCGGCAATTTTTTGCCGCAGACACCGATCAGCATCGTCATTATCACGATGATCGCCGTCTGCGCCTACGCTGTGAAAGCAGGAGTAGAATCGATCGGCAGGACGGCACAGCTCTTTTTCTTTTTCTTTATGTTTCCGCTCATTCTCATGCCTTTTTTGCTCCGGGACATGAAGCCCGATTTTCTGTTTCCCATGCTGGAACACGGCTTGCTCCCTTCGCTGAAAGGGGCACTGATCCCGCAAGGCTACTTCAGCGAGGCGTTTCTGATGAGCTTTTTTTTGCCCTTCGTGACCGATCGGGGCAAAGGCATGCGCTCGGGGATGCTGACGATTTTGGGAATTGCGCTGATGCTGACCTGTATCAATCTGTTTATTTTGCTGGTGTTCGGGACGCAGGCCGCGGATTACTTGTATCCGGTCATGGTTGCCTTTCGCTACATCAGCATTGCGGACTTCTTTGAAAATCTCGACTCTGTGGTCATGACCGTCTGGATTCTCGGGATGTTCGTCAAAATATCAATATTTTACTACGCTACTGTGCTGGGAACGAGTCAATGGCTCGGGCTTGCCGATTATCGCCCGATTGTGCTCCCGATCGGTATCCTCATCGCTGCCCTCAGCTTCTGGTCCATCCCCAACCTCAATCAGGCAAGTCGCTTCGATGTAATCTCGTTTCCGTTTTACGGGCCGCTCATGCAGACGATCTGTCCGCTGCTTTTGCTCGGTTTGGCCCTGCTGCGCAAAAAAGGCAAACAGCAAAGCCAAGCGCAAATGACCATGGCACCTGAACAAGCCCATACCCATACCGAAAAGCAAGAAGGATGAGAAACTATGCTTGAAACGGGAAAAATTTCAGCCTTGCAAATGGGGATGATTATCTATCCCGTGCTCGTGTCTACCGCGATGCTTGGAGGACCTAACGTCATGGCTCAAGCGGCCCGGAACGATTTGTGGCTCACGCCGTTTTGGTCATCGCTCATCGGCTTTCTCAGCGTGTTTATCGCGATCCAGCTGCATAAGCGGTTTCCCGGCATGACGATTATCGAGCAAGGAAAAGCAATCGCTGGAACGGTGCCATCTGCGATCATGGGCCTTTTGTACCTGCTCGTCTTGTTGCAGGTAAGCGGCGTCATCGTGCGCGAGTATGCGGATTTCATCGCGATTTTTTTGAAGGAAACGCCGCTCAGTGTCATTTCGTCCGCGCTGATTGTCGTCTGTGCTTTTGCCGTCAAAGGCGGGGTCGAAGTTCTCGGACGAACCGCGCAAGTTTTCTTTCCGATGTTCATTGTTCCGCTGCTGTTGATGATCGGCCTTGTGTTTCCTGCTCTGGACCCCGGCAATTTGTTTCCTGTCCTCGATCGCGGACTGTTGCCGTCGATCAAAGGGGCCATCACGCCGCTCGGCTGGTACAGCGAAGTGTTTTTGATTTCGTACTTGTTGCCGGTGCTCGCCAATCGCCCGCAGGGGACAAAAGCTGCGGTGTGGACTGTGGCAGGAGCGATGATTACCATGACTATCGTCAATTTGGTCACGCTGTTTTTGATGGGGGATGCTTTGCCGAATATTTTGTTTCCGATCATGGATACCGCCAGATATGTGAGTATTGCCGATTTTTTTGAGAACATGGAATCGGCTGTCATGGCGATCTGGGTGATCGGCGCCTTTATCAAAGTGTCGATGTTTTACTACGCGACGGTACTGGGAACAGCCCAATGCCTGAATCTCACCTGTTACCAGCCGCTTATTTGGCCGATCGGTTTTTTGATCGTGCTGTTCAGCTTTTGGGGAATCCCCAGCTTCGCGGAGCTGGGGGCGATCACCCTGATTGCGATTCCCGCCATCCTCGCGTGGTCTTTCTGCTTCTGGCCGGGCTGCCTGCTGCTTTATGCAATCGTGCGTGGAAAGCGCAGCAAAGCGAAGGAGGTTCCGTCAGGATGAGAGGAGTCGTTCTGGTTTTGCTGGTTTCCTGTGCGCTGCTTGGCGGATGCTGGGATCGGACGGAAGTCAACGACCTCGCAATCATTACCGCTGCTGCTGTGGACAAGGCGGGAAAAGACGAAATCGACCTGAGCATCCAAGTGTTTATTCCAAAAGAAGTGGGAGGAGGCGGGCTGGGAGTGCCGACGGGCAGCTCGACCAGGGAGCTGACCACGGTTCTGAGCGGAAAAGGAATCAATATTGCCGACGCGATGTCCAAAGTGCAGGCGAAGCTCTCTCGCAAAGTGTTCTGGGGGCACTGCAAAATTTATTTGTTCGGCGAAGAGATCGCCCGGGAAGGGATAGCCGATCATATTGATTTTCTCGTGCGTCATCCTGAACCACGCAATCGTGCCTATTTGTACATATCAAAAGGAAAAGCAGTCGAGACACTCGGAATCGAAAGCGTCCTGGAGCGCTCTACAGCAGAAGCGTTGCGCGAATACGCGAGCCTGCATATCGGCATGCCTGTAACCTTGATCGACTTTCGCAACATGCTCAAAAGCGAGGCGCAAGCAGTAGCCATTCCCTATATACAGGAAGGGAACAAATTGAAAGACAAGGAGCAAATCCAGAAAAACACGCCGCTGCTCGGAACCGCCATTTTTAAACAGGACAAGCTGGCAGGAGTCTTGACATCGAAAGCTACGAGGGGGCTGCTCTGGCTGCGCAATGAAATCACCCGGGCATCCATCAGCGTAGACCTGCCAGAGGGACAAGGGCTTGTCTCTGTCGTACCGATTCGGGCGACGACCAAGCTGATTCCGCGCATTGCGAATGGAAAGTGGTCGATTTTGGTCAAAATTGATACGGAAGGCGACATCGTGGAAAACGCGACGAAGCTGAACATGATGGAGCCGAGCAGCATCGCGCTCGTGCAGAAATCGGTCAACGACGAAATCAAGTCGCGCATCAGGCTTGCTCTCTTTCATTTGCAAAAGGAGTTTGACGCGGACGCGGGCAATTTTGCCGCTGTTTTTCACCGGAAGTATCCGCAGGAGTGGGAGCAAGCGAAACCGATGTGGGACGTGCTCTACCCGCAAATTGATGTGAACATACAGGTTCAGGCCGCTGTCCGCCGACCCGGACTGATTTCCCGACCTGCTGGCTCAACCGATGAGCATGGAAAAGCGGAAAAGTAGCAAACGAGCATGTACCACGCAACGTACCAAATCTCGCAGGAGGTGGATGAAGTGGGTGGGAGGTGGCTGGATTTTCTCATAGGCTCCTTTGTTGGCACGCTGGTCGCAGGCATCTTGTTTACGCTTCTTGGAATTGTCACGTTTCGCCCGCTGGTACAGTGGTTGCTCGGCCGCTTTATGAAAAGGTTGATGTCGGATCGCTACCCGGAAAATATTTTTGAAATGGTATCGGCCTTGACCAAAGTCAGCCCGCGCTACGTCCTGGAAAACAGCCTGCGGGCGACGACAGGGCAAGCGATTGAGCGGCCTTTTGGCAGTCCGCGCAAGTTTCTCAACTTTGATGGCTTGATTTTTTCTCCGGCCCAGCTGGCGGTGCTGCCGGCTGATGAAGATGCCGAGGTCGACATGAAGCTGACGATTGGCCCAAAGGCAAAAAGACCGCTAACATTGGATATCCCCTTGATGCCCGGAGCAATGGGATTTGGCATCGGGATCAGCGAAAGTGTAAAGATTGCCATGGCAAAAGGAGCGGCGGCAGCGGGATCGTTGAGCAATACGGGAGAAGGGCCGCTTTTGCCGGAGGAGCGCAAATACGCCAAGCACCTCATCATTCAGTACAACTCGGGAAAATGGTCCAAGGAACCGGAAATATTGCGGCAGGCGGATGCGATTGAGATTCATTTCGGACAAGGAGCGACCGCAGCCGCAGCCAGCTTCATTCCTTGCGAGTACATCACGGGCAAAGCCAGCCAATTGATGGGCGTCGAGGGAGAAGAAATGGTCGTCATCCCGTCCCGGCAGCCTGAAGTCAACAGCCCGGAAGACTTGCGCAAGCTGGTCGACAAGCTGCGCACGATGACAGACGGGATTCCGATTGGCGTGAAAATATGCGCAAGCGCTGTCCTGGAGCAAGACTTGGAAATCTCCATCCAGGCTGGGGTTGATTTTATCAGTATTGATGGTGGGCAGGCAGGGACAAAGGGCGGCCCGCCGATTTTGGAGGACGACTTCGGTTTGCCGACGATTTACGCGCTTAGCCGGGCGATTCACTATTTGAAAGAGCGCGGGGTCAAAGACCAGATTACACTGCTCTCGGGCGGCGGCTATACGACTCCGGGCGAGTGTCTGAAGGCAATCGCGCTGGGGGCAGACGGCATTTTCATGGGAACGGCGATGCTCTGGGCGATGACGCATGATCAGGTGACAAAGGCGATTCCCTGGGAGCCGCCGACTGAGCTGACGAACTATCCGGGGAAGCTCAAGGACAAATTCGACCCGGAGCAGGCTGCCAAGTATTTGACGAATTTTTTGCTTGCTTTTGTGGATGAAATGGAAATCGCGCTGCTTGCCATGGGGAAAACCTCTTTAAAAGAAGTGACGTCAGACGATCTCGTAGCCCTGGATGAGCTGACGAGCAAAGTGACGAAAGTACCGCTTGCCTTCCAGACGTCTGCGGAAACGGCGGAAAGCGGCATATAGGCAAGAGCAAACGGAATTGGGGAGGGGTTCGCATGAGTCAGGGAATCATTCCGATCAAGGAACAACGACAGCATAAAGGCTGGATGATGACGCAGACGTGGGAGCATTTGCTGTTCGCTCACTGGGCTGTCTCGCCCGACCAGGTGCGCAGCCTGATTCCGGCGGGCCTCGAACTGGATACATACGGTGGGCATGCCTGGATTAGCGTCATTCCTTTTCTGCTGACCGGAGTGCGGCTCCGTCGCCTGTTCCCTGTTCCGTACGTCACTTCCTTCCCCGAAATCAATGTGCGAACGTATGTGAAAGCAGGCGAGAAAGCGGGCGTCTACTTTTTGTCTCTGGACACATCCCATCTGCTTGTGACAAAAATCGCCAAATACTGGTATCGGCTGCCTTATTATCCTGCGCGGATGGACTTTCGCGCCGAGCAAAATCAGATCGATTTTCAGTCCCGGCGCCTATCCGCTCGCGGCGCTTCGCCGGTGTTCCACGGCAGCTACTGGCCTGTGTCGGAGCCAATACTAGCACGGTCGGGAACGCTGGAGCACTGGCTGACGGAACGCTACACGCTCTATTGTCAGTGCAAGCGCACGAACCAACTGCACTACGCCGACGTGTATCATGAGCCGTGGCTGTTACAGACAGCCGCAGCGCGCTTTCGCGAAAACTCGATGCCGATGCCGTTCTCGCTGGACGTAAAGGAGCAGCCCGATTTGATGCTGTATGCCCGCGGGGTTCAAAGCTTTGTTTGGCCGCTGCAGAAGCTGATCTCTTCTACGCAAGGAGAAAACAGCCGATGAAGAAGCGGCTTGCCCTCGTTCTTTGGCTATGCTGTGCCTGTCTTGGCGGCTGCTGGGACCGCGTCGAAATCAATGATGTGGCGCTCGTGACAGCAGTCGCAATGGACTTCGTATCGGATCGCGCTGTGGAGCTGTCTGTGCAAGTATTCGTTCCGCGCTCACTCAGCGGCGGGGATGGAGGAGCAAACGAAGCGATGACGCTGATCCGTTCTGCGGAAGGCGTCAATATTGCCGACGCGATGTCCAAAGTGCAGCTAAAAATACCGCGAAAGGTGTTCTGGGGCCACTGCAAGGTGTACATTTACGGACAAGAGCTGGCCAGGCACGGCTTGGAAGAGTATATCGACTATTACGCCCGCCACCCGGAACCGCGCAACCGGGCTTTTATGTATGTAAGCAAAGGAAAAGCAAGCGAGCTGCTGAAGATTATGCCGCCGCTCGAACGCTATTCGGCGGAAGTCGTGCGCAAGCTGTCCGAACTGGAGGTCGGGCTTGAAGTCACGCTGCTCGATTTGCAGAAAATGTTTGCAAGTCCGACGAATGCGGCCGCCTTGCCGATGATTGACATGATGAAGCCGCCGAAAAAAGAGCGTCCGCAAGCGACCAATCCGTATTTGTTTGGCACAGCCGTGTTCAAAAACGGCAAAATGATCGGCGCTTTGTCCGACCGGACGACGCGAGGGGTGCTATGGCTCAGAGACGAGGTATCGAGCACGACAGTCACGATCAAGATCAAAGACGAGCGAGGCTTCGTGTCACTAAACCCGATTCGGGAAAAGACCAAATTGACACCGCTGATTGAAAACGGGAAATGGAAGATGCTCGTCGATATTGAAACAGAGGGAGACATTGTGCAAAATGGCACAAAGCTGACCTTGAACACTCCGGAGCAAATTGCCCGGGCAGAGGAAGGGATGCGCGAAGACATCCAGACGAGAATCAGGCTGGCCCTCTCCCAGGTACAAAAAGAGTTCAAGGCAGACATTGTCAATTTCGGCCGGGAGTTTCACCGGAAATACCCGAAGGAGTTTGCAGCCGTGCGCGAAAACTGGGACCAAGTATTTTCCGAGCTGGAAGTGGAAACAAAGATCAAGGCTTTCATCCGGCGGCCCGGTCTGATTTCCGTCCCTGGCGGCTTGCCTGAGGCAGAAGTACAAACAAACTAAGATAGGACATGTGCTAAAAGACCGATGTCACGCCACGACGTCGGTTTTTTTGTGTGCGCGAAGGCCAAAAGCGGGATAAACATAGGCTTTTTTAACCAGACGAGTACCCCGTATGCGGACTTGCTTGGCGCAGGCGGGATGGTTATGATGATAGGATGACACTTGTTAATCATACAGGAAGGATCTGGTAGTTTCATGAGTCGCAAAGAACGCATAGCCGAACTGGATCTCATTCGCGGCTTTGCCTTTCTCGCTGTCGTCTATCAACACGTCATCGGCATTTTTATCAGAGAGCAGGGCTTGAGCGAACAGACGGCTATCGTATACGGAATGTTGTTTCACTTGCTAAAATTCGCCGTTCCGGCCTTTATTTTCATCACGGGGTTGGTGTTATTTTACAACTATTGTGAAAAGGTGAACTACATCGGCTTTATGCGCAAGCGGGTAACGGAAATTTTGGTGCCATACGGGATCTGGTCGGCGGTTTACATGTCTCTGCAAACATGGCCGCAAGGATGGGAGAGCAGCTTTTTCCGGACGGTGATCAAAAACCTCGTGACGGGAACCTCCTCCTACCATTTATGGTTTGTCGTCATGATCTTCCAGTTTTATTTGCTTTATCCGCTGTGGCAAAAGCTGTTTCGCTTTTTGCATCGTCTCGTCGTGAATCGCACCCGGTTTGTCGTGGTCGGCGCCTTGCTTGCTGTCGTATACGGCGGCTTGATGTGGTTTTCGGCTCGCTACGTTCCTGCGCATATGGCCGACTTTGGCGGCGGGCCGCTTGAGCTGTACATGATCAAGTACCGCGACCGCAACGCTTTCTACTACTTCTTTTACTTTTTGTTGGGGGGCGTGGCAGCTGTGGCTTTGCCTGCTTTCCGCGCATGGATCGGCAAGCGCTGGATGTGGATTGCGGCAGCGTTTTGCCTGTTGTACGGCTGGATTGGCTACGAGCTGCTTCAGGTGTTTGCCAGCGGAAGCATTAGCCTGAATGTGGCGACATCGCTCAAGCCGTCCATGTTTTTGTACACGGTGGCGTCGCTTCTTGGCGTTTACGGCTTGGCGCTCTTGATCGGGAAAAAGCAATTGGCTGTGACGCATTGGCTCAGCCTTGTCGGCAAGTATTCGTACGGCGCTTATTTGATGCACGCGCTGGTCTTGACTTACCTTATGAAAGCCGTGCGCGGCATCGGTTTGTTTCACACGGGAGTGATCGGCAGTCTGGTCGTTTTTGTCCTGTGCGCCGCTGTTTCGTTTTTCCTGTCGTACGGGCTGGGAAGACTGCCGTTTGGCGCTCTGCTCGTAGGAGCTGCCGAGAAAAAACGGGTGAGTGAACCTGCGAAAAAACAGCTGCCACACGCAGGATAATGGAGAGGATTTCGGCACGTGTGGATGGAACAGTAGTAGGAGTACGAGAGGAGGAAAGAATTACCCCATGCTGTTCGCCTACATTCAGTTGGCCCTATCAATGGCATTGGTAGGAATGAACATTTCCATCGGAAAAGAAATGGTTTCGCACGTGCCCGTTTTCCTGTTTTCCGAGCTGCGGTTCCTGATCGCGATCGCGATTTTGCTGCCGTTGCTCTTTTGGCGCGGCGAGTGGAAGTCGTCCTGGAGCAAGGAAGAGGGGAGCGTCCTGTTCTGGCAGTCGTTTTTCGGCGTCTTTCTGTTCAGTGTTTGCATGCTGTACGGCGTGCAGTGGACGACCGCTACAGCCGCAGGGATTATTACGAGCACGGTTCCAGCCTGCATCGCTCTGTTTTCCTTCTGGATTCTCAAGGAAAAGCTTCAACTGAACAACATGCTGGCGCTTGCCCTTTCCGTGGGCGGAATCAGCCTGATTACGTTTACGGGAGGAGCACAGGAGCAGTCGCTGGCGAGTATGCTGGGCAACCTGCTTGTGTTTTTGGCTGTCGTCAGCGAAGCGCTGTTCACGATTTTTGCCAAGCGCTTGTCAGGCAAAATTACCCCGTTTCAGATGACCGCCGCGATCAACGCCATCAGCTTTGTCATGTTTTTGCCGTTTGCGATCTGGGAGGCGGTTCGCTTCGATTGGGGAGCCGTACCGGCCCATATATGGTGGCTGTTGCTTTATTACGCGGTTACGGCGAGTGTGCTCTCGTTCTTCCTCTGGTACAACGGAGTGGCGAAGGTGGAGGCATCCAAGGCTGGCTTGTTTACCGGAATGATGCCGATTAGCGCAGCGCTCGTTGCCGTGCTGTTTTTGAACGAAGCGTTTACGTGGATGCATGGGGTCGGGATGGTTCTGGTGCTTGCCTCGATTTTTGCAGGAACGCAGCGGATTCGGGGTACCGAGACGAAAATAGAGGGATAATTCAGTTTGTTGAAAAATATGAATAAGCCGCGGCAGGGGTTGACCTAGCTGGGCGGAGTCGTCGAGCCGTGATTGGCGGCGCGAGCTTTTCGATTCTCGGCGGGATTTACGCGTCAGGCTTTCCGTTCATCGGGCTGGTGACGCTCGTGGAAAAACAGCAGAAACATCGCGGCAGACAAGAAAAAAAGCGCTTTGGCTAGAGGGCCAAAACGCTTTTTGTGCTTATTTTGCCACTGCTTTTTCCAAGTCTTTGACGCCGCTGTAGATCAATTGGAACAGATCGTCGATGTTGTCCTCTTCGATGCAAGAGAAAGCGATGCGCAGATCGGTTTGGCCGAGAGCGATCGTACCTACGCCGTACTGTTCCAGCAAGTGCTGGCGCAATGCTTCCGCTTCGACGGTTTTCAGCTTGAGGCACATGAAGTAACCGGAGTTGAACGGATAGTAGCCCCAGGCGTCGTCGAATTTGCCGCTGTCGAGCAGTTGCTTCACGCGGTTGGCGCGGCCTCTCATGATTTCCAGCTTCTCCTGTTTTTGTGCCTTGAACTCAGGAGAGGTGAGAGCTTGCAGGACGAATGTTTGCGATGGGTGAGATCCGCTGGAAATGGTTGCGCGGATAATGCCCAATGTTTTTTGCTCCAGCGCGGCGAGCAGGTCGCTGGAAGGAGCTGCATATGTGATAAAGCCGACGCGGAAGCCCCAAACGTATTCTTCTTTGGTCGCGCCATCTACTTTAATAGGGAGGATGCGCGGATGTACGTTTGCCAGGCTAGGGAACAGCGACTCGTGCATGGAGTCTTCGAAGAACAGGCCAAAGTACGCATCGTCTGTTACGGCTACGATGTTGATGCCCGCTTCTGCTCCTTCTTTGAGCGCTGCCACGATTTGACGGCCTTCTTCTGCCCCTGGCGTGTACCCTGTCGGGTTGTTCGGGAAGTTCAGGACGACAATCGCTTTTCCTTTATCTTTTTGCGCCAAAATCGCTTCACGCAATCCGGAGGCATTAAACTTCATCTCATCGTTATACAATGGATAGTAGACCATTTCAGCACCGCGACGGATGGAGAAAGTCAGCTCGTAGTTTTCCCAGTTTTTGTCCGGGATGATGACGCTGTCGCCGTTGTCCGCAAACAGGTCTGCAACCACGCTCAGGCCGTGGGTCAAAGCGTTGGTGACAATCGGATTGCTGAACGTCAGGTTCGCCAGCGAAGGCTGTTCCTCCATCATTTTTTGCCGCCATGCTGCACGCAGCTCAGGCTTTCCGGCGGGAGGAGCGTACTCGTACAAATCTTTTGGCGCATAGGCCGACAGATTGTCTTGAATCACTTTCAGGTGCATCGGTTGGCCGTTTTCCAGGGCGATCCCAATTGTTGCATTGTATTTTTTCGCTTTTGCTTTCGCTTCAGCCGATTGGCTCAGAATTCCTTCTTTTGGAAAGTAAATCAGCTTGCCGATGTTGGACATCATCTCAAAAACGTGTGGATTTTCCCGCTGAATCGTCTCATTCAGCTGTGATGCCAGTGAATGCATGGTAGCCTCCCTCTTCCTTTGGAACATCTGTTTATCATCAACAATAAAGATAGCGCATCTACATGCATTTGTCATCTAGCAGGCAGGGATTTTTCAGATTTTTGAACGGATTCTTTTGACAATGGGTGAAAACGTTTGCTACGTTGTAAACACATAGAGGGGCAGGAGGGATTGTACCGATGGCAGAACGGAGTATCGTTCTATTAGGGAATCCGATTTTGCGCGACAGGTCGAGAAAAGTGACATCCATGACTCCCCAGACAGAAACGATTTTGCAAGACATGAAGCATACGCTGTACGCCAAAAAAGGACGGGCCGGATTGTCGGCTGTGCAAATCGGCGTTTTGCAGCGGCTGGTTGTGCTGGATTGCGGCAGCGGCCTTGTCGAGCTGATCAACCCGGAGATTGTGGACGTGAGCGGCGTTCAGATAGGTCCAGAAGCTTGCCTGTCGATTCCGGGGGTGATCGGGATCGTGAGTCGGGCACGCTCTGTAAAAGTGCGGACAGAGACGCGCAGCGGCGAGAAGCACGTCTTTGAGGCAGAAGATTTTTTCGCGCGTTGTCTTCAGCATGAGCTGGATCATCTGGAAGGAATTTTGTTCATCGATCACGTAGAAGCACTGTACTCTGCGAAAACGGGCAAACAGCTCAGGCCAAAAGACGCCAATGCGATCCTGGCATACAGAAGAGACGTCTACCGACAAGCATGACAAGCGCTTGATGTTTTGTGACAACAAGGAGAATGACAAATGAAGCGTTGGAACATCGTATTAACAGGGTTCGGAACCGTAGGCAAGCAAATCGCGCGACTGCTGCAAGAACGTAAGGACCGTTACCGCCAGTTGTACCAGGCCGACGTCAGGCTTGTCGGCGTCGCCCGCTCAATTGGCAGCTTATACGATCCGCATGGACTTGCGGAAGAGGGCTTGAACGCATTTGCCCAAGAAAAGAAAGCGGTTGATTCGGCATGGAACGCCGAAGCATGGTTGGCGAAAACAGAAGCGGACATCTTGATCGAAGCCGGGCCGTCCGATGTCCAAACGGGAGGAGCGAGCCTTGGCTTTATCCGCCAGGCGCTTACAAAAGGAATGCACGCCATTGCCGTGTCAAAAGGTGCGCTCGTCGTCGATTACAGCGGCTTGTCCGCTTTGGCAAAAGAGCAAGGCGTCCAGTTGAAAATCAGCGGGGCGACTGCGGCGGCTTTGCCGACCATCGACCTGTTTACCTACAATTTGGCTGGCTGTGAAATCAGGCACGTAGAAGGCATTTTTACCGGAACGACCAATTTTGTGCTGACGAGCATGATGGAAGAAGGGATCAGCAGCGAAGAGGCGATCCGGCGGGCGCAAGCGATGGGAATCGCAGAGCCTGACCCGACATATGACATCGAAGGCTTTGACACCGCATCCAAGCTGACGATTTTGGCCAATGCTGCGTTCGCTGCTCCAATCAAGCTGTCCGACATCCCGCGGGCCAGCGTACGCGAGGTGACACCAGAACAAATAGCGGAGTGGAAACAAAGCGGGCGTGTGCCCAAGCTGGTCGGGACGATCAGGCCGACTGCGGACGGGATTCAAGCGGCTGTAGAATTGAAAGCGGTTGAAGCGAGCCACCCTTTTGCCCGTGTAAAAGGCACTACGAAGGCGATTCGGGTCGAAACCGATGTGATGGGAGAGGTGATGGTGGTCGGCGGGAAGTCAGACCCTGTAGCAGCGGCAGCCGCAGCGCTGAAAGACCTGGAACATATTCTCAGCAAGTAAAAGCGCAGTTCCTAAACGGCAACAGCTCTGAGCAAGCTTCGTCTCTTTTCCAGCGATCGGCAGGCATGTATTTGCTGCTTTCACGCGCATACTACCGATGTACCACAAACACAAACTATATCCAAATTAGCGGCGAGGGGGCCATACGATGAAACAATCATCTGATGTCAATGCCGAACTGCAACAAGTTTCTGCCTATCCGACCAAACAGAAGATGAACCAAAAGGATGTCGCTCTGTTTGACGAGCAGAAAGGTTGCGGCTGCACCCCCGAAGCGAAAAACGCGGCAAATACGGAGCAAGGCTAGCTCCACACGAGAAAAGCCGGGTCTCTTTGTGCGAAGAGAAACCCGGCTTTCGTGTGAAACGATTGTTTTATCCGATAAATTCTTGAACCCAGTAGCCGTTCGTGTATCCGACACCGATTTTGGTAAAGGCCGGGTTCATAATGTTTTTGCGGTGGCCATCACTGTTCATCCATTGCGTCATGACTTCTTCAGGGCTGCGTTGACCCATGGCGATGTTCTCGCCCGCAGTCATATAAGAGATGCCAAACTGCTTCATCATGTCAAATGGCGAACCGTACGTAGGGCTTGTATGGTCGAAGTAGTTGTTGTTCGACATGTCCGCTGCTTTTGCAAGTGCCACTTTGGACAAAGAAGCGTCCATCGTCACGGGAGCCAGTCCTGCTTTTGCGCGTTCCTGATTGACGAGATCAGCGACTTGCTTGGCGAAATCTCCTGTTTTAGCCTGGTCAGCTTGTCCGGTTGGAGCCGCAGGTGTAGTTGCAACTGGTTGCGCAGGTGCTTGCGGTGCTGTTTGCGCTGGTTTTTGTACGGGCTTTTGCACTGGCTGCTGCTGAACAGGTACTTGCTTTACTGGTGGAACAACAACCTGATTTTGCTGGGCATTGGATGCAAAAGGCAATTGTCCCGCATATGGAATCCATTGATAGGAAAATTGATATGGTGTACTGTTACCGTTTTTCAACGGGCAGTTTGCGGAAGTTGCAGCAGAAGCAGAAGTAGTAAATCCGGTCAAGGCCAAGCCCAATCCCAGAGTCATGGCGATGGCAGTAGCTCCAAAACGTTTCATATTCACATCGTCTCCTTTTTTTGGCCTACGAGGTTAGTTGTCGGATTCGGGTTGAGAAAACAACCCTACGCTCCTTCGAGCGATTCACCCCATAGCGGATTTTGTTGATCCGCGTAAAAGATCCCCCGCACTTCCATTCGTGAGGAAGTTTCGGCGTATTGGTTTGGCATGACCCAGAATATCAGACCATCCCGCCCGAAATAAAGGAGTAATATCTGCCAATCTGCTGGAAACGTTGGTGCTAGTGCGTTTATTTCGCTTCGTCTTCGTCGTCCTTCCACGCTGTCAATCCGCCGAGCAGCGCTTTTGCCTCATATCCGTGCTCGCGCAGCAAAGCTGCCGCTTTTTGGGCTTTATTTCCCGTTGTGCATACAGTGATGATCTGTCTTTCTTTGACGGCCCGTTCTGTTTCTTCATCTAATAGTTTGTCGCCCTGCGCAAGCATGTGCACGTAAGGAACATTTCGCGTGTCAGCGAATTTGCTTTCCACACTGCCTGTCTGAAATTTGGCTTCGTCGCGAACATCAAGGAACAAAATCGGAGTACCCTTTTCCAAAAGTTGCTTGATTTCTTGCTTTGTATACACTTCTTTTGACATGAATCATCCCTCCAGAACCTTAGTGTATCAGGTGAGAAACGGGCCGTGTAGCATCTAAATAGTTGATTATAGCGTATTTGTATGATAGAATGATAGTATTACTTGAATAATTAAGCCTAATTCATCGAGGTGCATAATGATGCTGATGGATAACGTTTTTGGATTCCCGATTCACACTGGCGCGGTCATCGGAGCCGCAAGGATGGGAGAGAGGAAGGGCTTTCGTCGTTTTAGGTTTTCAAAAAGTTTTGGTTTTAACATGGCAGTTCCGTCCTATGACACTTTCATATTGTCGAAGTAGAATAAATTCACATATCATGAAGGCGTATTGCAATCAGATGTTGGAGTATTTCTTCATGATATGTGAGCTTTATTTGCCTCGGTAAATATGACTGCATATTCAAATTGACTTTTGGAGGTTTTTTTACATGCAATCGAACGGAACAGTTAAATGGTTTAACGCAGAAAAAGGTTATGGCTTTATTCAAGTAGAAGGCGGAGACGACGTTTTCGTACACTACAGCGCAATCCAAGGTGACGGCTTCAAAACTTTGGAAGAAGGTCAACGCGTTCAGTTCAACATCGTAACTGGCAACCGTGGCCCACAAGCTGAGAACGTAACAAAACTGTAAACCTCCTTTATAAAAGAAACTGTCCTGAGTGGGCAGTTTCTTTTTTGGTGCGCCCAGCATG
>NZ_DOTK01000081.1:0-28850 GCF_003521185.1 Brevibacillus sp. | reverse complement strand
AGAATTAGATTAGCATTCACAAACGTATTGTGCCTCTGCCAATAATTCTTCTGTAGTACAATCATCAATAACTGAATGGCAAAGACGTTTTGATTCTTCTACCTGCCCAATTAAACGGTACACTTTTGCTAATTCTAGGGTGGTATTCTTAACGGAGTGCTTTCTGTCTGCTTCTTGGTGCAGTTCGAGTGCAGAGTGTAGATGTTCTAACGCTTCTTCATATCGACCTGTTCTTCTGTAAAGCATTCCTAAGTTGTGGTCGAGAACTGCTTCTAGTTTTTCATTTGGAAGCACCTTTAGAATGTCTAACACTTTAAGGAAACTTGTTTCAGCTTCTTCATACTTTGATAACTTGTGATAGCAAATACCCTTGACGATTAATATATCAGCACCGTTGTAGAGAAGGTTTAGTGAAGAGTTTAATTCTTCTGCACGTTTCAACCATTCCAAAGCAGAAACATACTCTTCCAAAACTCCGTGTGTCACACCCTTCGCATAGTAGGTGAGAACTTTTAATACACCTCCGATTGCGTGTCTGTCAAGTAATTGGGTTGCCAACATAAGTTGTGGCACTGCTTTAATTGCCTCACCTGTCTGTGAATAAAACAAACCGAGAGAAGACAATACCCTAACATAGTCCGTGGCATTATTCGTCTCTTCATAAGCATTTTTGGCAAACGAAGCGCTTAGAAGGTATTGCTTTTCTGCTACAGGAAAGTCCTGATTTCGATGGCTGAAACGGGCACTAGCCCACCAGTATTTACTCTTCTCTTCGACTTCAATTTGCTCTGCATCCAAACCATCAAACTGCTTTCTTGCTTCTTCCCACTTATTTTCTTCTATGTTGTTGATAATGTGTTGTAAGATTAGATGAGATTCTTTGACTACGTTTTCCATCAAATAGCCCCCTGATATGTAATAGTAACCCCCTCACATTATATCCAATAATTTACAGGTTTGACAAGCTGATCTATTGGAAATATAATGTAAAATATACAAGATTATCTTGTGGAGGTGTGAGAAATGAAGTTCCTAGCTAAAGGATTAACGGTGTTTAGCTTGCTAACTGCACTCGTAATAACTTCTCCAACGCTTAGTCCAGATAACATCCAGACGGGCACAAAAGTAGTTCAATACAGCCATGAATGGGGAACGTAAAAAGGGAGATAAATAACATCTCCCTTTTTTTCGTATTAGAACTTCGTTTTCATTTTCTAACACAACGGTTTAACCATCCACTGTCAAACGCCCAATTCCGCCCCTTATGGCTTTACAGCTACAAGGACAGGTATTCCCCCTCCCTCACTATAAAACAGGCTTAGAAAGCCTTCTGGAAGCCCTCATGCGTTTAATTGTTCTTACCGTTCTTCCTCAAACCTCTAAATGGTTCAATGGATTGTATTTGTCGTTCTGCTCCTTCAAGGCAGTTCCCCACATGGAGATGCAACGGCTCGTCATTTCGATTTCAGTATGACGCAACATCCTTTGAAGAGTAAAAACGTCACATCCGTTCATGCACATCCGATGAGCGAAAGTGTGTCGGAAAGTATGGCAAGATAAACGAACATCCTTAAAATCAAAGACCTTTTTAAGCTTCTTGAACATGCACTTAACTGAATTTGGCGACAACTGTTTATTCTCGTCAGTCACAAATACATACTCGCCCACCTTGCCGAAATACTTTTCACAATACAAGCGGTATTCAGCAAGCTCCTTGATAAGCTTTTCCGTAATCGGTATACTGCTCACTTCTCGCTTTTTGCCCCAAACGGTGATAACTCCGTTGACCATATCCACATCGTTCCAGCGCAAATTCACAGTTTCCCCAAGGCGACAACCAGAACCCAAAAGGAAAATAATCATGACGTAATTCCGATAGGCATGGAATGTCCGTTCACGTTTTTTTACACGTCTTAAATAACCCAACATTTGCGAAATATGAGCGTCGGTAAAGACTTCAATCTTTATTTCCTCTTTGGCATAAGCCATTTTCTTTGTCGGGTTTTTGCCTGTGGCAATTACTTCGTTTTGTTCGAGGTAATTAAAGAACGTCTTCAACGTCCGAAGCTTTGTGTTTCGAGTTGTTGCATTGTTTCCTTGCTCTTTTTGACACATCAGCAAATAACTCTTGATTGTTCCCGATGTGATTTCGTGAAGATTGATGATACTTTGGGAGACGCAAAAGTTTTGAAAATCCTTTAGGAAAATCCGATATGTTTCGATTGTGTTCTTGGACAGGTTCTTATATTCTCTGTCGTCTAAAAATTCCTGAACAGCAAATTTGAGCAACAAAATAACCACTTCCTTCCACGATGATTTTGCATCGGAAGAAAGTGGTCATAAGTAGGCAAAAAGGGTTTCAGTCAGCCCACTTAATTCTCTGAGCATCCTAAAACCCTTAAATATGCTGATATGATACGGCTGGTTCGACTTGAACCTCCACGGTGTTGCCACCACTAGAACCTGAATCTAGCGCGTCTGCCAATTCCGCCACGACCGCATATGAAAATATGGTGCCGGCAATAGGACTTGAACCCACAACCCCCTGATTACAAGTCAGGTGCTCTACCAATTGAGCTATACCGGCATGTTTGCTGATTTGCTTTTCGCCATGCTTCTCGTAAAAGAATGGCGGAGCTGACGGGACTCGAACCCGCGACCTCCGGTGTGACAGACCGGCGTGAACTCCAACTTCACCACAGCTCCATGTGGTTTTTCCATTTTTTGCTCACTCTCGTGGGCACTCTTGTAATATAGCATGTTCCCTATCAATTATGCAATAGTTTTTGAAATCTTTTTTAAAACATCATTTTTTCATAGATTTACCATTGAAAATCCGCTAGAATTTTATCTAGATATGCAGAAAATAGTAGATTGGTGGAGACGATGATATGAAACTTCCTTCGAAGCTACTCACCTCCCTCGCCCTCTTCACTCTGCTGCCTACTGCTGCCCACGCCGCCTCAGGAGTGTATGTGGTATCAGCAGGTGATACGTTGAGTAAAATCGCCCGCGAGCACCAGACTACCGTGAGCCAGCTCATGCAAGTCAACCAACTGCAAAGCGACCAGCTGTCGATTGGCCAGACGTTGTCTTTGCCTGATGGCAGTCTGTCGACAAGTGGTGACTCCGACGCTCCTCATGATGTCGTAACCGCGCCTTCCGACTTCGCGCAGGAAGAACCAGCAGAATTGACCGCTGGCGAAAAGGCTCGTGTGACGGTTGACGTTCTCAATGTTCGCAAAAAAGCGTCCACCGATGCAAAAGTATTAGGCAAGCTCAAATTTGGTGATGTAGTTGAGGTCGTCCAAACTGGCAGTGAATGGACAAAAATCGAATTTGAAGATGATGAAGCGTACGTCTTCACCTCTTACCTGAGTCCAAAGCTCACTCCGGATGTTACTTTTTCTGGTGACGTTGATTCCGCCAGCCTGAAGCATCTGGAAACGATTTTTGAACCTTTGCTGAAAACTCCGTACGTGCTTGGCGGGACCACGCCGGACGGATTTGATTGCAGCGGCTTTACTTCTTACGTTTTTAACCGCCTTGGGGTTACACTTCCTCGCACATCCGAAGAACAATTCCGCGGCGGGACATCGATTCCGCTGGATCAAGCCCAGCCGGGCGATCTGCTCTTCTATGATGCGCTTGGAAAAGGACGCGTTTCCCACGTAGCGATTTATTTAGGGAACGGAACGATCGTCCACGCAAACGGGGATGACGTTCGCTACGGAAAAGTGGAATACATGCACAAGCTGTATCCATTTTACGGCGTCAAGCGCTACATCGATCTGCAATAAGGAATCCACGCATACAGCCCACACCTGTCATCAGGTTGTGGGCTGTTCGCATGTTGGATCGGCTCAGTGAATTTCGGTGTTATGTCCTGCCTGGGGCGGCTGTTGGTTCGCCCCGATTTCGATCTTGCCCAGAGCTTGCTTCATTTTGTCGAGCTGAAGCTGGTAATCGCGCACCACTACGGTGAGAACGCTGACCGATTCCTTGAAATCCGGTTCGCTGCTGACCCTGTCGATAGCTCTATGTAGATGCAGCATTTTGTTCTCTGTTTCCCGTAGTAGGTCGAGTAACTGCAATCCGTTTACCACGTGATCACCTCATTTGTTTTTTCTTACTTTCTCCCTGTCAGCAAGTTGCTATGCGCACAAAAAAAAGCCCGATGCTCAGATCGGGCTTTTTCCTGCAGCTAGGCGCGCGCAGCCGCCAGCTCTACAAACGTATCGATATCTTTGGCAATCAGGGCGAGCGAGTTGCGCCAGAAGTCAACGGAGCGAACATCTACGTCCATAATCGCAGCGACGTCGGCGATGCTCATCTTTCCGGTCACGGACAACAGCTCGTCATATTGCTGCACAAACGCTTCACCGCGCTTCACATACTCGGCGTACAGCCCTTTGGCAAACAGCAGGCCAAATGCGTACGGGAAGTTGTAGAAGTTGAAATCGGCGCTGTAGTAGTGCGGTTTGCACACCCACATGTACGGATGCAGCACGGAAGAATCCAGCCCTGCTCCATATGCGTCTTTTTGCGCTTGCAGCATCAGTTCCTTCAACTCGCCAACCGACAGGGAGCCTTCGGAACGGCGGGCAAACACCGCGCTTTCAAACAAGTAACGGCTGTAAATATCGACGATGACCTGGCTTGCACCGGAGATGTCATTTTCCAAAATCGAAAAGGCTTCTTCCGGGGTTGCCTGAGCCAACGCCGCTTTGGCGATGATCGTCTCGCACAAAATCGACGCGGTTTCCGCGATCGGCATCGGGTAGTCGCTGTTGTAAAACGCTTCCTGCACCAGACATTCTCCGTGATAGCCGTGGCCCAGCTCGTGCGCCAATGTGCTCACGTCGTTGTAGCTGCCCGTGTAGTTTGCCATGATCCGGCTTTCCCCTACCATGTGCAGGTTGTAGCAAAATGCTCCGCCGCGCTTGCCTTCGCGAGTCTCGGCGTCAATCCACTGGTTGTCGAACGCGCGGGCAGCATAATTCGCCAGTTTTTCGCTAAAGCTACCAAAGTGCTTCACGATGAAATCACGCGCTTCCTGATACGTAAAGCGCATGTCCGCTTCGCCAACCGGAGCGAACAAATCGTAGAACGGCAGACCGTTCTCATGGCCGAGCAGCTTCGCTTTGGCCTGGAAGTATTTTGTAAAAGCTGGCAAGCTTTCCTTCATTGCGGTCAGCATCGCGTCGAGTGTCGCCTTGTCCATGCGCGAGTCGAGCAGCGTTTTTTCCAGAGGCGATTCATAGCCGCGCAGCTTCGCTACCGTAATGACTTCGCCCTTGATCCCATTCAGGCTCGCCGCAGACGATTCCTCGATCTTCTTGTAGGCTGCCAGTTCAGCCTCGTAAGCCGTTTTGCGCAGGGCCGCATCTTTTTCATGCGCCATGTTGCGAACGACAGGCAACGGCAATTGCTTCGCCTCTCCGTCGATGGTAATGTCGACCAAAAGCGTCGACGTCAGCATTTCTTGCAGCTTCGTCCAGGCATTGGAACCTGTGTTTTTCATTTTGGCCAAAATGATTTCTTCTTTTTCGCTGAGCATGTACTTGCTCTTCTCGGACAGTTCCGTCAGCATGTAGCGATGGGTTTCCAGCAGGTCGGACTGGCTGATCAGCTCGCTCAGATTGTCCAGTTGGCCGAGCCATTTTTGGAACAGGACGCCCGGCTCCACCAGTTCAACAGACTGATCCTGGATTTTCTCGATGAATTGCAGCGCTTTTTCATTTTTGGCGTCAACGCTCGCGGTCAGTTCGCCATAAGCGTACAAGCGATATTGCGTCTGCAAAATCGAAGTCATCTTCGCAATGTATGTCTCCATCTTTTGCACAGCGCCATCTGCCGTTTGCAGGCTTGCTTGCGCCCAGCTTTTTACCTCGTCCATCTCCCGGCAAAGTTTCTCCCAGTCTTGCTTGCACTCCGGCGAATCAAACGATGTGTACAACACATCCAAATTCCAGCGCATATTCATAGGCCCGGCCTCCTCTTGCGTATGTATCAGTCTCTATTGTAAAAAAATTTGGATAGATTAAGCAAGTTTTTATCAAATTGCAACGCGAAAAAGACTTTGCCACACGCTTTGGCAAAGTCAGCTTTTTCTCACGCACGGACAGGCTGTGTCAAGAAGGTCAAGGCAGACAAGGCAAACAGCTGAGTCGATTCCACCAACTCATCAATGTCCACGTACTCATCGGCATGATGCGGAATGTGGCGATCGCCCGCTCCGGTCGTCAAGATCGGGATTCCGGCCTTGTGCAAAAAGGTTCCGTCCGTCGCTCCCGGCACTCCGTTGTAAATCGGTGCCTTTCCGGTGATCTCGCGGTAGGCGCTGGCAACGGACGTGACGACTTCCGCTTCCATCGCGGTCAACGTCCACGGACGCTCCTCGATGACTTCCAGTGTCGCCTTGAATTTGTCGTCCTCTCTGGCCAACGCTTGCAAAATCGCTTGCATCTCTTCGTGGAGCCGTTCATGCTCTTGTCCGGGAACAGTCCGAATATCCAGCGTCGTCATGCACTGATCGGGCACGACGTTGATTTGCGCATCGCCTTTGACCGGCGCCTGAACAATCGTTGGCGTAATGCTCGGCCAGCCAAGCATCGGGTGCTCGCCCAGTCTCGCCATCTCCCGGCGCTCCAGCTCTTCCAGGGCCACGATGGCTCGGGCCATCCGCGTATTGGGATTGATCCCTGTCAGCGGCATCGCGCCGTGCGCCATTTTGCCATATGTACGCAAGATCGCCCGCATCGCTCCTTTTTGGGTGATGCACAGCTGGTTTTCTTCCGGCTCGCAGATGATGGCGGCATCGACGCCTTTTGCCCAGCCCCTTTTGATAAAGTCCTTGATCCCGATCATCATGCCTTCTTCATCGCACGGGATGCACAACAAAATTTTGCCCGCAAACGCTTCCTTGGAACGTTGAATGGCCTTGACCGCGCAAATCGCGGCGGCGAGGTTTCCTTTTGTATCGCACGCGCCCCGTCCGTAAATCCGCCCGCCGGAAATAGCCGCACCGAACGGATCGTAGCTCCAGGCATCGCGATCGCCTTCTGTCACGACGTCGGTATGCGCTTCGAACAGCAACGTTTTCCCCGGTCTGCCCGAGTCGTAAAAAGCGATGACATTCGGACGTCCTGGAACGACTTCTTCGTAAAAGACTTGCAGCCCCATCTTGCGCAGGTAATCGGCCACAAACAAAGCGACCCGCTCCTCGTTTGCCCCCGCCTGCTCCGGGCGAAACACGCTCGGAATCCGCACCAGCTCCTGCGTCAAGCGCACAACCTCTTGCTCGTCTACAAAGGATATTACCTGATTCATCAGACCGTCTCCTCCCCTGCGTCCCTATGCGTGATCAATAGGCTGTTTTCTGTTTTCGTCAGTTGTGAAAGCTGCTGTAGGCCGGAAGACCGCCCGCTTCTTTCGCCGCCTTGACCGCGTTCACGACAGCCGCAGCCAGCACATCTGCCGACAAGGCTCCCACTACATCTACCGCAGCTTCCATCTCTCCTGTCGCGACGGAAAAAATCGTGTCGCCATCGTACATCGTATGGATCGGCCGAATGGTGCGGGCAAGCCCGTCGTGCGCCATTTGCGCGACTTTTTGCGCCCCGGCCTTGGTCAGCTTCGCATTGCTGGCGACGACGGCAATCGTCGTGTTCGTGCCCGGGGGAATCGGGGAAAAAGCGTGTTGGAGCATCATGTCCACGCTGTCGCGAATCTCGCGGTGCTCATCCAAAGGGCCTGCGAGAATCTCGCCCGTCTTTGGCTCCATCACATGCCCGACCGCGTTGACTGCGACGAGCGCACCGATGACCAGACCGTTCGGCAAGCTTAGCGAAGCACTGCCCAGACCGCTTTTCATCGCGTTGGCAAACCCGTTCAGCTTGCCCACCGAAGCGCCTGTACCCGCGCCGACATTTCCTTCGCTGACCGCTTCCGAAGTCGCCGCCGCTGCCGCCTGATAGCCCATGTGGCGATCCGGCCGCACCCGATGATCCCCGACGGCAAGATCAAACAAAACCGCAGCAGGCACGATGGGCACGACCCCGTAGCCAACATCCAGACCAACGCCTTTTTCCTCTAGATACTGCATAACCCCTGTGGCGGCGTCGAGGCCGTACGCGCTGCCTCCGGAAAGGCAGATGGCATGCACGACGCTCACGAGATTGAGCGGGTCAAGCAAATCCGTCTCGCGGGTGCCCGGGGCAGAACCCCGGACATCCACGCCGCAGACAGACGGCTTGTCGAGCAAAATGACGCTGCAGCCTGTCAATGCTTCTTCGTTTTGGGCGTGCCCGACTTTGACGCCTGGCACGTCGACAATCGTTCCTGTCATTGGCTAAAAATCTCCTGAAATTTTTGATTTTTGTCTCCCGGAGCTTCCAAGCTTTTTCCACGCTGCCACGACCGCCAAGGTGACGATCACGGAAACGACCGCTTCCGGCAAACCGTTCGTAACGGCAACCGTCGCCGCTACCCCGAATGGCATGTAGCCGCGAATTACGGCCAGCCCGAGCACCAGGACGGTGTTCGTCAACGCTCCGATGAATCCGGCTGCGCCAATGGCGAGGTACTGGTTGACATTTTTCAACCCGACGTAGGTCAAATACGCCGTCACCCCGATAAACAAGCGCGGGAGGATCGCTACCAGCGGATCTTTAAAGAGCGGAACAGTGGCGTTCAGGAAGGAAGAAACTCCAAAAATGAGACCAATGATCATTCCAACGCCCCAGCCCTCCATGATGCCGCCAATGACTGCCGGGATGTGCATGATGGTGGCATTGCCTGCCGCCGTAGGAACAGGAATGTAGCCGAGGCGCGTCACCCCGAGCAAAATCGCAATCGCTCCGAGAACCCCGGCAATGACGATCTTGCGTACGGTCAATCCTTTTTCCATGCTTACTCCTCCTTTTACCTGCGATTGATATGGAACCCTCTGTAGGGAGAACTCCCGAATACTACCACGGTATCCCCAGCATGACGACGGAAATGACTACGCTTGCAACCAGCGCCGCATAGTCGATGCCTTTGGCCTTGTACTGCGTATAACGCGTCCGGGATGCACCTGGCATATAGCACCTTGCTTCCATCGCCAAAATCAGATCCTCGGCGCGGGACAGCGCGACATTGAATAGCGGGATGATGATCGGGAACATGTCTTTGGTGCGCTGCACGATCCGCCACCACTCGCCCGTGCCGAAGTCTGCGCCGCGCGAAGCCTGCGCTTTCATCATTTTTTCCATTTCCATCGCAAACGTCGGGACGAAGCGAATCGCGATCGTAATGATCAAGGCAAACGCATGGACGGGAAACTTGACTTTTTCCAACGGCCCCAAAAGCCGCTCCATCCCGTGTGTCAGCTCGGTCGTCGAGGTGCTCAGCGTCAGCACGCTGGAGAGGAAAATCACTTCCACGAAGCGCATCGCCGAGACGATGACGAGCCGGATGCTTTCGCTGGAGATCGAGATAATGCCGTACTGGAAGTAGACTGTGCCGCCATTGGCGATCTCGCCGTAAAAAAGCAATTGCATGATGGCCAAAATAATGATGAACGGAATCGCTGGCTTGATGCCGGAAATGCCGTAGTGCAGCGGGATTTTCGATACCTGGAACAGCCACAGGCACACCGCCAGCGCAAACAGGTTGCCGACGTATGTGTTGCAGATGGCAATCGCTACGATCAGGATGGCAAAAGCGCCAAGCTTGAACCGGGGGTCGAGGCGATGCACGACAGAAGCAGTCGGCAAATACTGGCCGATGGTAATATTGCGCGTCAATTCAAATTCCGCAGACATGGACTCCCCTCCCTAGCGTTGGATCAGCTTCAAAATTTCGCAGGCGGTTTCTTCCGGCAAAAACGCTCCCGGATTGATGTCGTAGCCGCGTTCGCGCAGACGGTACAAAATATCGACCGATTCCGGCGTGCCGATATGATGCTCGCGCAGCAGCTCCTGGTTTCCGAAAATTTGCCGCGGCGTTCCTTCGCAGACCGCCTTGCCATTTGCCATCACGTAGACGCGGTCCGCGAGCTGCGATACCTCTTCCATGTTGTGGGAAACAAAAATTACCGTCAGTCCTTCTTCGCGATTCAAGCGTCTGATTCGCCCGAGCAGTTCCAGGCGGGAACGGGGATCGAGACCAGCGGTAGGCTCGTCGAGCACCAGCACTTTTGGCTGCAAAGACAGAACGCCAGCCAGCGCGACCTTGCGCTTTTGACCGCCACTCAGTGCGTAGGTCGGCCGATCCTTCATTTCCTGGAAGTTCAGGCCAACGAGGTCCATCGCCCATTTCACGCGGTTTTTCACTTCTTCCAGCGGAAGTCCCATTTTAAACGGACCGTAGGCCACATCGTCTCCGACCAGCTTTTCGAACAGCTGGTCTTCCGGGTTTTGAAAAACGAGGCCGACTTGTCTGCGCAAGGAACGAATGTCGATTTTCGGCTGGGAAACATCCATGCCGTTCACGATGACTTTCCCTGATTGCGGCCGAATCAAGCCGTTGAAATGCTGGATCAAGGTTGATTTGCCGGAGCCTGTATGACCGATGATCGCCAGGCACTCGCCCGCTTGCACTTGCAGGCTGACTTCATTCAGCGCCACATGCGACAGCGGGGTTCCTTGCATGTACACATGGGACAGCTTTTGCACGTCTACAATCGGCTGTGTCATGACCCGCTCGCCTCCGCCTGTCTGACGTACAGGCGGTCGACTTCCGCCACGACTTCCGCATTGTGGATCAGATCGGGGGCAAACGCTGGCAGCTCCGCATGAACCAGTGCGGCGATCCGGCTTGCGTCCGGAACGTCCAGATGCAGCTCGCGCAGCCTGTCCTGATGCGCGAACACTTCTCGCGGCGTTCCTTCCAGCACGATTTGGCCGCCCTCCATCACAACGACCCTGTCCGCCTCCGCCACCTCTGACATGTGGTGTGTGACGGTCACAATCGTCATCCCTTCCCCGTGCAGCTTGCGAACGACTGCCAGGATGTCCTGTCGGCCGTAGCTATCGAGCATGCTCGTCGCTTCATCGAGAACGAGGCATTGCGGCTTCATCGCGAGAATGCCGGCAATGGCGATCCGCTGCTTTTGCCCGCCGGACAGATGATGCGGCGGACGATGGCGAAAAGCACTCATCCCGACCGCTTCCAGAGCGAAATCGACCCGCTCCTTCATTTCCTCCAAGCCTACCCCGATGTTCTCCAGGCCAAATGCGACATCATCCTCCACAATCGTCGCCACAATTTGATTGTCAGGATGCTGGAACACCATTCCTACGCGGCTGCGCACTTCGTGAATCCGCGCTTTTTCCTTCGTGTTGATGCCATTGACCAGGACATCGCCCTCTTTTGGCGTCAAAATGCCGTTGAGGTGTTTGGACAACGTCGATTTTCCAGACCCATTGTGCCCGATGATCGCCAAATACTCACCGGGGTACACTTCGAGAGAGATGTTTTGCAGCACCGGGATTTGCTGGTCCTGACTCACCTGGTAGGCAAACGAGACGTTTTCAACACGTATGATAGGCTCCATAGACATGTGCTTCCCTCCCTTTCCACGGGTGTGCGTATGTATGCTATGCCTTGAAAGTAAGCAACTCCCGTGCCAAGTCTTTATGTTTTAAATTTTCTGTAAATTACACAAATTTTGTTGGCTCACCTGTTGCATCCAGCATCATTTCCGTTGCGTTTGCAACATTAGTTCCATTCCTCATACTTCTTCATCTTTCTCCACAGCGTCGTGCGATCCATTCCCAACATCTTCGCTGCTTCTCGCTTGTTTCCTTTTGTCGCTTCCAGAACCTTGCGAATCATCTCTTCCTCATCATCCTGCTGCTGTCTGAGCGCTTGTTTGCGGGCGAGTTTTTTGGACAGAAACTGCGTGTCTTCCAGCCGCAAGTAGTCGCTTTTGCACAACAGCACCATCCGTTCCACGACATTGCGCAGCTCGCGCACATTCCCCGGCCAGTCGTATTGCCCGAGAAAATGGTACACCGCTTCATCGACGCCTTGCAGCCGCCTGTCTCCTCGCTGTGCGATTTCCTCCATGATGGCCTCCATCAAAAGCGGGATGTCCTCCGTGCGTTCGCGCAAAGGCGGCAGCTCCAACGTCAGCACGTTCAGCCGATAGTACAGGTCGGAGCGAAACAGCTTTTCTTCCATCATCTGCTCCAGATTCCGATTCGTTGCGGCAATGATGCGCACATCGACAGGCACGATTCGCTCGCCGCTGACCCGGCGCACCTTTTTTTCCTGAAGGACGCGCAACAGCAATGCCTGAATCGTGATGGACATTTCCCCGATCTCGTCGAGAAACAGCGTCCCTCCGTGAGCCAGCTCAAACAGGCCGGGCTTCCCGCCTTTTCGCGCTCCGGTAAATGCCCCTTCTTCGTAACCGAACAGCTCGCTCTCCAGCAGATTGCCCGGAAGCGCGGCACAGTTCACCGCGATAAACGGCCCTGTCGCTCGCTGACTGCTCAGATGAATGCCTTGGGCGAACAACTCCTTGCCTGTCCCTGACTCCCCTTGAATCAGCACAGTCGCATCCGTTCTGGCAAACGTTTCGGCCCATTCTTTCGCCTCTTGCATCGCTTTGGAATGCCCGACGATATCTTCCAGGCGGAATTTGGCTTCCAAGCCGCTTTCCATGCTTTGTTTGCGAATGCGCATCTCCATTTTTTGAATGTCCGTAATCTCTTTAAAGGTCGAGACAGCTCCGACAATCTCTCCGTTCACGACAATCGGCAGCCGATTGATAATAATTTGCCGATTCAGCACGGTAGCAATGTCACCGATTTCCTTTTTTCCGGTCGCCAAAATGCGCAACATGTCCGAGTTCGGGATGTAACGGGTTATTTTTTCGCCGACGACATGGGACGGCAACCCGAGTATTTCTGTCGCGTTCTGGTTGACCCAGATGATCGTATAGTCGTGGTCGACTGCGATGATCCCGTCATGAGAAGCATCGAGGATGGCTTGAATGTGAATGTCGCTAATCATTGGCCTGGCTCTCCTTCCTCGGCACGGTCCACGAGAGCAGCCACTTCTGCTGGCGGCCGTCTGGTCCGGCGCTTCGTTTTTCGCTTCTTTTTCCGCAAGACGGACAGGGCGAGCAGCATCAAAGCGAGCATCGCAAGCTGGATGGGCTGAGACATTTTCGCGCTGACCCAGCCGCTCATGAGCAACAGATGGAGCAGGACGGCTATGTAGAGAAGAATGGATGCGAGGTTTGGCGCATTCACTCTCTTCCCTCCTCTATGGACAATGTTGGGGGCGGTAGAAGAAAAACTCCCGTGAAGCCACGATGAATAGCCCCACAGGAGTGTCGGTTCTTGCTGTCAGATCGTTTCGTTTAGATCGGCAAAAGCTCCACGCTGTCTTTGCTTTCAAGCTCTGCGACCATGTCCAGCCAAGCTTGCGGCTTTTGCGGGAGGACGGCGTAGTAGCGCTTGAGGAAAGTGACGATCAAATCAGCTTCCAGCGTGGTTTGCTCTTCATTGGTCGGCATGAAGCCAAGGTCCAGTCCTGCGACTGCTTCTCCGTCGTTTTGCCAGGATGGATGGACGTATTGGAAATTGGTGCGCTTGTAGCCGAGATGGGACAGCACTTCGCGGCGAACGAACGGGTCCATCGGCTTGATGCCGCCGAAGCTGTGCTCTTCCACGCGGTACGGGTCGTAAATTTCCGCAAACATGCCGTACAGTTCTTTGCCGTTTTCCGCAGCGAGCGCGAGCAAGTCTTTTTGGCGCTCTCTCGCCAGGAAGCGGCCCACTCCCAGTCCTTCGCGGCCAATGATAGTGAAGTCGGTCATGGCGACGTTCATGTCCGGATAATAACGGTATTCGGTAGCGCCTACCACTTCTCCTTCATGAACGGCCACAAACACGCGGATGGACGGGTCTTCGAGCGGTTCTTTCCACAGATCGTAGTCAAGCACTTCCTCCGGCGGGAAAACGTCCTGCATCAAGCGGTGCATGTTGGCGAACAGCGGGTTGTCGATATGTTGAATGCGTACAAATTCCATCGGTTTCGTCCTCCTGAAAAATGATTCTCTTTTGGCTTATCGTGCCAGAAACGGGTTTTTCCATTCCATCAGCACGGCGTAGTTGCGGGATTCCTCGTCCTCCAAATAATCGGCCACGATCTGCACAGGCACGCGCCCGCAGCGCATCAGAAACGTGATGACGGGGTCTTTCACTTCGCCCGAAACCACATGCTCCACGTATTGCTCTGGCGTCCATCGGTTCGCATAGCGTCCGTAGCCCGGCATTCTTCCGCCGCCGAGCAAGCGCGTCAAGCCTTTTTGCACAACCAGCTCATACATCGCCTGCATCATCAGCTGTCCCAGTCCGAGCTTGCGGTGGCTTGGCCGAATGCATATGTCCACGATGTACAAGGTGTCGCCGCCAGGATTGTGGCTCCTGATATAGCCGTCGTCCGTCACGTCCGCCCATTTGTGCTCGGGGTGCGCCTGATCGAACGACACGAGCAGCGCCGTCATTGATCCGGCCAGCACTCCGTCTACCTCAACGCAAATCGCGCCCTCGGGAAACAGCGTGATATGGTTGGTGAGTTGCTCCTGGTTCCACCACAGCTCGGATGGAAACGGCGGCGGAAAGCTCTCCGCCTGAATCTGAATCAGCTCGAAAAAGTCGGAGCGGTTGTAGTTGCGGATCACAGCCTTGCGCGGCTTGTCCCCTTCAAACACATACAGCTCTTTGCGGTACATTGCCATCCTCCTTACGTGCGCTGACGCTAGTTCCAATCGGTGTACAAGTCTGTCCGGCGGTCACGCCAGGTCGTCACGGAGCCTTTTTCCCGCACTTCATACAAAAGCGACAGGTCGAGGTCGGCAGTCACGAGCATGTCGTGGTTGATCTCCCCTTCGGCAAGCACTCCGCGCGGCGGGAACGGCACGTCGTTTGGCGTCAGAATCGCTGCCTGGCCAAAATTGGCGCGCATAAAGTCGACAGTCGGCAGCGAACCGATTGTGCCTGTCAGCACGACGTACACCTGATTTTCGATCGTGCGCGCGTGGCTGGTGTAGCGCACGCGATGGAAGGCGTGGCGATCGTCTGTGCAGGACGGACAGAAAATGACATCCGCTCCGCGCGCTTTGGCAATCCGCACCCACTCTGGGAACTCGATGTCGTAGCAAATGATCATCGCGACTTTGCCTTTGTCGGTTTCAAAAATTTGCAGGGAGTCGCCCGCGCCCATGTTCCAGCCTTTGACTTCCCACGGGGTGATGTGGATTTTCTTTTGCTGGCCGACTCGTCCATTCGGGTAGAACAGAAAAGCCGTGTTGTACAGCTTGCCGTTCTCCTCGATGATGTGCGTGCCCCCGATCAGGTGCATGTTGTACTTGGCCGCCAAGGAAGAAAACAGCTGGACGTACCGCTCGGTGAACGAAGGCAGCGCGGTAATCGGCAAAGCGCGTCCCTGCTCATCGCCAATGGACATCAGCTGGGTGGTGAACAGCTCGGGAAACAGCAGAAACTCGGTTTCGTACTCATCGGCGTTGCGAACGTAGTGCTCGACCTGATTCGCAAAATCTGCAAAACTATGTATCGTGTGCAAGTGGTACTGCACAGCGGAAACGCGCATTTTCATTGCATTCTTCCTTCCTGTTTTCTTATCCTTAAAATATATCAAAAACGATCGGCAAAGTCTTCCTTTCCATGCGCCGCAAAGGTTTCGCTTCACGAAAAGTCGCCTGCCAGTGGATCGGCAGGCGATTTTTTGTGCGGCCGCGGCGCGGTGTCCGTCTAGCTGCTCGCGCTCATGCGCAGCGCCGTTTGGTACAGCAGCTCTGTCCCGAGCGCGATATCCTCGTAGGTGGAAAACTCTTGCGGGTTATGGCTGATTCCGTCTTTGCAGCGGACAAAAATCATCCCGTAGTCGCATACGTACGATAACGCCAGGGCGTCGTGAAACGGGCCGCTCATCAATTCCCGCGGCTCTAGGCCGAGTGCGCGGCTCTCTTCGTGCATGATCGCCTTGATCCAGTCCGCACAGTAGCGAGGGTCGCTGTTCGTATCTTCGGTAATCGTGTATTGCAGGCCGCCTTCTTCTGCTGCCGTCGCGATCGCCTCGCGCAGCGCCTTTTCCCGATCGTCGCGCCGGGCCAGGTCGATGTCGCGCAAATCGACGGAAAAACGCACGCGCTCCGGGATGATGTTGCGCGAATCAGGAAACACCTGCAAATGCCCTACCGTGCCGACAGTAGGCGCCGCAGGGTCGAGCTTCGCCAGCTCATTGACCGCGAGAATGACCTTCGCTGCGCCGACCAAGGCGTCTTTTCGCATCGGCATGGGCACCGATCCGGCATGTCCGGCAAAGCCCGTCAGCTCCACCGTCCACCAGAGCGGGCCGGAGATCCCGGAGACAATGCCGATCGGCTCGTCTGCGCCATCGAGCACAGGGCCTTGCTCGATATGCAGCTCCAGGTAAGCCCCGATGCTGCCTTCCGGATAGACAGATTCGGCCAACCGATCCGGGTCGCAGCCAAAGGCGACGAGCGCTTCCCTGCGTGTCACGCCATCTTTGTCGGCTCGCGCCAAATCTTCCTCAGCCCATTGTCCCAAAATTCCTTTTGATCCGAACAAGCCTTTTTGAAACCGACAGCCTTCCTCGTCGCAAAACGCGACCACCTCGATCGGTTGCTGCGGCACGATCCCTTGTTCGCGCATCGTCTGCACGGCTTCCAGAGCGCCCAACACGCCGATCACGCCGTCGAATCTGCCGCCGTACGGTTGGGAGTCGATGTGCGAGCCGATCATCAGCACAGGCGCTTCCGGGCTTTTCCCCGCCATTCGCCCGATCAGGTTGCCAAAATGATCCACCCTGGCAGCAAGTCCCGCTTCCTCCATCCACGAGCGCACCAAGTCCACCCCTGCCCGATCCTCTGTGGACAAAGCCAGCCGACATACGCCCGTCTCGCCGATTTTGCCGATTTGGGCCAGCGCCTCGATCCGTTTGCGCAATCGTTCTGCGTTGATCGCAAGCGTCCTCGCTTTTTCATTCATGACTGGATAACCTCCTCGTCTTGTCTTTGGTAAACCAGCTTGCCGTCGATCATCGTCTGTTCGACCTTCAGTTCCTTGATCCGGTCATGCGGAGTGGCGAGAATATTGCCGCTGAGCACGACGAGATCAGCCAGCTTGCCAGGTTCGATGCTGCCTTTTTGCCCTTCCTCAAAGCTGGCGTACGCCCCGTTCCAGGTGAACATGCGGATCGCTTCCGGCACACTCACTCGCTGGTTGGCTCCCACCGATTGGCCCGATTTGCTCTGGCGGTTGACCGCCGCATGAATCCCGATCAGCGGGTTAAAATCGGTAACAGGGCTGTCCGAAGCGCCTGCGGCCACGATTCCGCACGCAAACTGATCCTTGGCCGGGAACATGTGGCGAACCCGCTCCCCGATATTTCGCACGTACGAATCGCCATGGTCGTAAATAAACGCCGGGTTCGGGATCGGCACGACACCGAGTTTCGCCATCCGCGCAAGCAAGTCAGGAGAAGAGACGCCTGCATGCTCGATCCGGTGGCGGTGATTTTCGCGCGGATGGGCAGCGAGAGCGGCTTCGAAGCAAGTGAGCAGCATGTCAATCGCACGATCTCCCTGTGCATGGGCAGTAATCTGGAACCCTTTTGCATGGGCCTCTCCCAAAATCGTATTCAACTCGTCCTGCTCATAGTAGAGGATTCCGCAATCGTCGGGGCGACTGGTGAACGGCTCGCGCATCGCCATCGTCGGCGCAATGCTCGCTCCATCTGTGAAAATTTTCGCCGGGCCGATGCGAAAGCGCTCATCGCCAGTACCCGTCACCATTCCCGCGTCGATCATCCGCCGCACAAATTCCTCCGACTGGTTCAACGAGCAGACGATGGCGTAGATGCGCACCTTGACGTCTCCGGCGAGCACCGCCTTTTGCATCGCCCGGAAGTTTTCAGGGCCATACCCGCCCGCGTCGTGTATGCTGGTGATTCCTGCCGCCACAAAGTCTTCCGAAGCCAGCCGCAGCCCTTCCCTGTATTCCGCTTCGGAAAAGGCAGCCTGCTCGAACATTTTCATGTGTGCCGTCTCGACCAAAAAGCCTGTCAGGTTCCCACGCTCATCGCGGTCAATCCGTCCGCCCTGCGGGTCAGGCGTGTGCCGATCGTAGCCGGCAAGCGCCAGTGCCCTGCTGTTGACCACGCTGTGATGGGCGCAAGTGCGCATGACAAAAATCGGATGATCGGTCGAGACGTCGTCCAGCTCGGCCAAAGTGGGATAGCGCTGCTCTGCCATCCCGTTTTCATCGAATCCGCACGCTCGCACCCACTCGCCCGCCGGGGTTTTTTGCGCCTGCTCTTTGAGTGCGGCGAGCAGTTCGTCAATCGAGCGAATGCCGCGCGCCTTGCAGTCCACCCCCAATTTGTTCGTGCCGTAAATCGTCATGTGCAAATGCGCGTCAATAAAGCCTGGCAAAAGGCTTTTGCCTTGCAGATCGATCACGTTTGTCTGCGGGGTGATCCAGCGCTTGATCTCCTCCGTCGTTCCGACCGCGACAATGCGGTTCTCTCTGACAGCTACCGCCTCTGCGATCCGATTGTTTGCATCCACTGTCACTACATGTCCATTGAGAAACACCGTTTCTGCCATTTCATTTCCTCCTTTTTGTCGTCAGCCGTGTTTGGGCCTTTTGCTTTATTTGAACGTAGGCGTTCCTTCCGTATTGGCCGCCTGCTGTCCGTTGACGAACAGCGGTTTGGTGATAAGCGTCACGCCGAACATCACGACGATGTTCACCAGCAGCGCCACGACCCCGATGTTCAGATCCTGGATGACGGAAGGCCAGTGCGGAAACAGCGTCGCGAGCGTCGCCTGCGAGACCGTCGTATAGGCGACCGTCAACACTCCGGCTGCAATTCCGGCAAACGCCCCGTATTTATTGACGAGCGGCTGTTTGCCCAAGCTGAACAGCAAAGCGGGAAACAACTGGGTCACCAGACTGTAGCCCATCAACAGCAAGGTGACGAGCGTGTCTCCGCCGCTGAGCGTAAAGTACAGCGAGATGAGCGACAAAACCGGAACGAGCAGCTTGGCGACTTTGGCGATCTGGACATCCGAGGTGGCTGGCGCCATGACTTTGTAGACGTTTTTCGCCAAAAGGGTCGCTCCCGTCATCAGCAGCATCGAGCCTGGAACGAGAGCCGTCAGCAGCCCAGCCGCGCCGATGATGCCGACGATCCACGGGTCAAACGTCTTCAGCGACAAACGCAAAAGCGATAAATCCCCATCTGCCCCTTTCAAGCCGGGCACTTGCAAAATCGCCGTAAAGCCGACGAAGAACACAAACAGCAGCATCAAGGTGTACAGCGGAAGCATGATCGTATTTTTGCGGAACACGTTTTCGTTTTTGGCGGAAAACACGGAACCGAACGTGTGCGGCCACATGTAAAAACCAAAAACCGTGATGAGTACGGTAGAAATATACCAGGAGGTGCTAAGCCCTTCTGTCGGGAAGGTCAAAAAGCCCGGATTAGCCGCATGCACGGCTGCAAACATCGGCTGGATGCCACCGTAATAGTGATACGGCAAATAAATCCCGAGAAAAACGACCACGAAAAAAATCATGATGTCTTTGATCGCCGCCGTCCAGGCCGAGCCGTGGATGCCGGAGAGCATGACGTAGATGGTAACGGCAATGACTCCGAGCCAGACAGCGGCTGCTGGCGAGATCGTGCCGTACGAGGCTTCGGAAACGATGATGCCCAGCCCTTTGAATTGCAGCACGAGGTAAGGAATGATCGCGATCACGCCAACGGCGGCGACGAGAATCCCCAGCATCGGGCTGTTGTACTTGCTCACGAAAAAATCGGATTGGGAAACGAGCTTGTGCTCTTTGGCATAGCGCCAGATCGGGGGCAACAGCCAGTAGGAGATGACGTAGGCAAGCGAAATGTAGGACAGGACGTAGTAAGACGGCGCTCCTTTGGAGTAAGCCCAGCCGCTCCCTCCGAGGAAGGTGAACGTCGTGTAAATCTCCCCGGCGACCAGCAGGAAAATAAAGATCGAGCCAAACCCTCTGCCGCCTACTGTCCATTGCTCCATGTTCATGTCTTTGCCTTGGCGTGCGCGAATCCCGGAGTAGAACGACAGCAGCAGGAAGGCAAAAATGATCAGCAGAGCAATGTTCATGATGAACTCTCCTCCTCTTTTGTAGCCGGATCGAGTTGATGGATGACCGCCATAATGACAGAAGTCAGTACAACCCACAGGACAATCCAGAACAAGACAAAAGGCATGCCCAGCACATAAGGCTCCACCCGGTTCACAAACGGCACTCCGCCAAGCATGCCGATAAACGGCACGACTCCAAGCCAATCTCTTGCTTTCATGCAGATCCCCCTGTTTACTCGATTTGTCCCATTGCCTGCGCGCGCTTTGGACATGTACTCTATTATTATCGAAAAATTCAATTTTCTCCTTTGTCCTGCTGACCAGAAAACAGCGCGTTCTTTTGTTTATTGAGCCAAAAGCATTGAAAGACGGAGGGAAATGGCGTGATAACAGTCCGTGAACTGATCGAAGTTGGAGGCTTTACGAAAGCATCCGTGCTTGCCGGGGAAGACTTTCTCGACAAAGAACTGCTTGGGGTTACCTCGTTTGACTCGCCGGATGGACACAGATGGCTGCGCGCAGGCGAATTTGTGCTGACGACAGGCTTTCCTTTTCTGATCCGCCAAAATACGTGTGAAGCTACCTTGATTCAATTGATCGACGAGTTGGCTGCCATCGGAACGCCTGGTCTGGCGATCAAACTCGGCCGCTACATGGCGAGCGTGCCTGCTGCCGTCCTCGCCCACGCCGCGAAAAGGCAAATGCCGATTTTGTCCTTTCCGATGGATAAAGCGTGGTCGGACGTCATCGTGCCTGTCACGCAGTACATCAACGACAAACAGCGCCTTGAGCTGAATCGCACACATGCGATCTACGAGCGGTTTCACCTGCATCTGACTGCCAATGATCCGGTGTCCAAGCTCGCGGCACTGCTCGCAGACTTGCTGCAAACGCCGATCAGCATCGAAGTGCCGAGCCTGAGATGGAAGTGGGCCGCTTCGCCTGACGCTCCCCCTGGCGGCTTTGGCTTTGCAACCGACGAGGGGCACGACATCCCGCTCGGACAAGCCGCTTCGCCTTCCATGCTGAAAAATCCGCTCGTCAAAAGGGCAGATGGCCGTCACGTGCGCTGGCTGCTTCAGGAGCGGAACGTACAAGGCGCGATCTGCACCGGAATCATCGAACGAGATTTATACGCCTGGGAAAAAGTCGCGATCGAGCAAAGCGCCGCCCTGTTGTCGCTGGAAATCGAGCGGCAGCGTTCCGTAAACGAGACGTACCAGCGGTTTCGCAATGACTTTTTGCAGCTGTTGCTAAGCGATCAGATGCACGCGCGAGACGTGCTCACGCGCAAAGCGGATGAGGTAGGCTGGAAGCTCGCCGATCACTACACGGTCGCTGTTCTCGGCGTCTCCCCTCTGGAGCGGACAGGGATCGAGAACTGGAACGACAACCGCGACTTGCTTTTGGCTCTGACTCCTTCCCTGTCCGCCCTTGATGACGCCATTTTGCTGGGACTCGATCAGCAAAACCGCATCGTGCTGCTGATCCCGACAGCCAGTGGCTCTAGTGATTCCACTGCTTGCCTGACCAGCACCAAACAAGTTCTCGCTGCTTTGCTCGCTTTTTCGTGGCAACAGCGCGTGTTTGTCGGCCTGGGGCGGTTTCACGCCGGACACACGGGCATTGCTGCCAGCTATCGCGAGGCGCAAATCAGCTTTCGTGCGGCGATGCGCGGGCTTGATGCCAAGGCAGCAGCGAATACCACCATCGTCGCTTTTCACGACCTCGGGCTGGAGCGCATCCTGTTTGCCGAGCAGCCGGACAGAGAGGCACGCTTGCTCGCTCAGGAATACTTGGACAAAATCAACGAATACGATCGCGAAAAAAACGGGCAACTGCTGGATACGCTTCACATCTTTTTGCAAGTGGACGGCAATCACGCAGAAGCGGCGTCACGGCTGTACGTGCATAAAAATACGATCAAATATCGGCTGGCGCTCATTCGCGAACTGACGGGCTTAAACCCGGATCACGGCCATGACTTGCTGTTGCTGCGCATCGCCATGACGGTGCAATCGATTGGTTTTGCCAAAGGCTAAGCTGGTATAATGGCAACAGAGCGACTTAGGGGGAATGTAGATGGATGAGTGGCTGAACAAGCCGGTTAAGACGAAGGAACGGCCCAAAAAGCGAGGAATCGTCGAATACATAGATGATCAGTACATCGTTGTTTTCTTTACGTTGCCGCGCAAGGAACGCGTCATTTTCTCAAGCAAGGAAGCTTTTTTGAACAAAATCGAGTTCGTTGAAGAAGCAGCACCCCCGAACTGACCCACGCAAAAAATCCCGTGTCTGGCATCTGACTACTGCCTTTGACACGGGATTTTTTATGGAAACAAGCAGGTTTTACGCGTAGTGTTCGTCGCGAAGACGCTTGATCTCGTCGCTTTCGAGGTACTCGTCATACGTCATCATCTTGTCGATAACGCCTTTCGGAGTGAACTCGATGATGCGGTTGGCGATCGTTTGCACGAACTGGTGGTCATGGGAAACGAACAGCAAGGTTCCGTCGAAATCGATCAAGCCGTTGTTCAAGGCTGTGATGGATTCCAAGTCCAAGTGGTTCGTCGGCTCATCCATGATCAGGACGTTTGCGCTCGCCAGCATCATTTTGGACAGCATGCAGCGAACTTTTTCGCCTCCGGACAGCACGTTTGCTTTTTTCAGCGCTTCGTCGCCGGAGAACAGCATGCGGCCAAGGAAGCCGCGGATGAACGTTTCATCCTGCTCTTTCGAGTATTGACGGAGCCAATCCACGAGACTCAGCTCGGAGTTGAAGTATTCAGCGTTGTCTTTCGGGAAGTACGCTTGCGAAGTCGTTACGCCCCATTCGAAAGAACCGCTGTCTGCCTGTACTTCGCCCATCAAAATTTGGAAGAAAGTCGTTTTTGCCAGCTCGTTTGGTCCGACAAACGCTACTTTGTCTCCCTTGTTGATGACAAGGTGCAAGTTTTTAAACAGCTTCTCGCCTTCGACTGTCTTGCTCAAGCCTTCGATAGCGAGCAAATTTTTGCCTGCTTCGCGCTCCGGCTTGAAGTTGATGAACGGATATTTACGGCTGGACGGACGAATGTCTTCCAGTGTAATTTTCTCCAACAGCTTTTTCCGCGAGGTCGCTTGCTTCGACTTGGAAGCGTTGGCGGAGAAACGCGCGATAAACTCCTGGAGTTCCTTCATCTTCTCTTCTTTTTTCTTGTTCTGATCGCGAACCATCTTCAGCGCCAATTGGCTGGACTCGTACCAGAAGTCGTAGTTCCCCACGTACATTTGAATCTTGCCGAAGTCGATATCCGCAATGTGCGTGCACACTTTGTTCAGGAAGTGACGGTCATGGGATACGACAATGACGGTGTTCTCATAATCGGCGAGGAAGTTTTCCAGCCAGCGAATCGACTCGATATCCAAGTGGTTCGTCGGCTCGTCCAGGAGCAGGATGTGCGGGTTGCCAAACAGCGCTTGCGCGAGCAATACCCGTACTTTTTCCGTACCGGACAGGTCTTTCATCAGCTTGTCGTGCAGGTCTGTCGGGATGCCCAAACCGATCAAAAGGCTCGCTGCATCTGCTTCCGCCATCCAGCCGTTCAGCTCTTCAAATTCCCCTTCCAGTTGGGAGGCACGGTTGCCGTCCGCTTCGGAGAAGTCTTCTTTCATGTAGAGCGCAGTCTTTTCTTCCATGATCTCATAGAGGCGCTTGTGGCCCATGATGACCGTTTTCAAAACTTCATACTCGTCAAACTCGAAGTGGTTCTGTTTCAACACAGCGATACGCTCGCCTGGTGTCACCGAAACGTGTCCGCTTGTCGGCTCGATCTCTCCGGAGAGGATTTTGACAAACGTAGACTTCCCGGCACCGTTCGCACCGATGAGGCCGTAGCAGTTACCAGGGGTAAACTTAATCGATACATCTTCAAACAGTGCGCGTTTGCCGTAGCGCAGCGTCACGTTCTGAGTGCTTATCATCGTCGCAATACCTGCCTTTTTTGAATCGTTCAAACACTTATCTTATCAGAGATAGCTGCATTTTGCAAAAAATATCGGGCGAAAACGCCGCGCGCTTCTCCGGCGTCGGCCGACAAATACGTGACAATCTCCCCTCCTCCACCTTGTCTATTTTACCAGAAAATCCCGGACAAATAAAAATCAGGGCGCTCGGGCACATTATGTGATGTCTCTGTATCTCGAGCGAGGGAGGTTGGGGTTATGTCCAAGAAAAACGGCGTGAAAAATGAGATGGGAAACAAGGAAAATCCTTCGCAAACCAGATCTTCCACTACTGTAGGCAAAGAAGAAACCCGCTCCAAGCAGCGCGGCGAGTAAAATTCGTTGAGGTTCGTTTCCTCACACAAAAACCAGTCTGCTGATGAGTAAACGGCAGACTGGTTTTTGCCATGACGAATGGCGGAGTGCGAAGTGCGAAATCAAACGGTGACGTGAACGGGAGTCAAGGCAGGTGTCGGTACAGATTGCAGTTCGGATTCCACGTAGATGGACAAATTGTTCAGGGTGACATACACGACGTCGCCTTCTTCCACGAGAAGTTCGAGGAAGCGCTGCCGGCCCATCTCCGCTTCAAACACTTCTTTCGTATCGAGGCGCCTCAACTCCAGACGCACGAGCGGGCCGAGCAGCGTAATCCGCTCGATATGCGCCTGAACAGCCGTAGCGGCAGCTGATTGTGGCGGATGCAGCGACACTTCCGCATCATGCGGACGCATGTAGCCGATCGCCGGGCCTTCGCTGACACCTTGCTCTGCTGTGAACTCCGCCTCGCCCAGTTTGATCCGCCCGTTTTGAATGCGTCCGCGAAACAGATTGACGCGCCCCAGGAAGCTGTACACAAACGGGTTGGCTGGCTTGAGATAAATTTCTTCGGGAGAACCGACCTGCTCGACGCGCCCTTCGTTCATGACGACGACGCGATCAGCCAGCTCCATCGCCTCTTCCTGGTCGTGGGTGACGAACAAAATCGTCAAGCCGAGCTTTCCATGCAAGTGCCGCAACCAACGCCGCAACTCCTGTCTGACTTTTGTATCCAAGGCGCCAAACGGTTCATCCAGCAGCAAAAACTTCGGCTCGACCGCAAGCGCTCTTGCCAACGCCACGCGCTGACGCTGCCCCCCGGACAGCTGCGACGGATAGCGGTGCGCCAGCCCTTCCAATTGCACGAGCCTGAGCAATGAATGCACTTTTTCGCGAATTTCTTCCTTGCTCGGTCTGGTTTTGCGTGAACGCACCGTCAACCCGAACGCGATGTTGTCAAAAATGTTCATGTGCCGAAACAAGGCGTAATGCTGAAAGACGAAGCCGACTTTGCGCTCGCGGACATCGCGGTTCGTATTGTCCTCGCCGTTGAACAGGATGCTTCCTTGCTGCGCCTGTTCCAGCCCGGCAATCAGCCGGAGCAAGGTCGTTTTGCCTGAACCGGAAGGCCCCAGAAGCGCAACCAGCTCCCCTTCGGGTATGTGCAGATTGACATTTTCCAGCGCGGTAAAATTTTTATACGACTTGGTAATGTTGACAACTTCTATGCTCATCCTGCTTTCTCCCCTGACGCGTCAAAGTAATAATCCTCTTCCGCCTTGGACTTCCGCTCGGTTTTCCATTCGATCAAGCTTTTCAGTACGAGCGTGACCAGCGCCAGCACAGCGAGCAGCGTTGCGACGGCAAACGCAGCGGCGAACTGGTACTCGTTGTACAAAATCTCCACGTGCAACGGCAGCGTATTGGTCATGCCGCGAATATGGCCGGAGACGACCGATACCGCGCCAAACTCCCCCATCGCCCTGGCGTTGCAGAGGATCACGCCGTACAAAATCCCCCATTTGACGTTTGGCAGCGTGACGCGCCAAAACGTTTTCCAGCCGCTCGCTCCCAGCGATACAGCCGCTTCTTCCTCGTCTTTGCCCTGCGCTTCCATCACCGGAATCAGCTCGCGGGCCACGAACGGAAACGTCACAAAAGTCGTCGCAAGCACGATCCCAGGCACCGCGAAAATGATTTTCAGATCAAGCGCAGCCAGCCATGGCGCAGCAACCCCCTGACTGCCGAACAACAGGACGAAAATCAGCCCGGCGATGACTGGCGACACGGCGAAAGGCAGATCAATCAGCGTAAGCAGCACATTTTTGCCGCGAAACGAAAACTTGGCAATCGCCCAAGCGGCGGCAATCCCAAACGTGACGTTCAGCGGTACGCTAATCGCCGCTACGAGCAAGGTCAATTTGACCGCAGACAGCGTTTCCGGCTCGGCAATCGCAGCCAGAAAAACACCCGCCCCTTGCTTGAACGCCTCAGTGAACACGGCGATCAGCGGCAAAATGAGAAACAGGCCCAAAAACAGAAAAGCGACTGCGATCAAGCTCCAGCGAACGTAGGCTGGCTCGGTTACATGTTTCATTTGTCCCACCTCCTATCGTGCCGCATCGAACTTGTTGATTCGCCATTGCAAGTAGTTAATGAGCAGAAGCATGACAAACGATGCGACGAGCATGACGGTTGCAATGGCGGTAGCTCCCGCGTAATCGAACTGCTCCAGCTTGGTCATGATCAAAAGCGGCACGATTTCCGTCTTGAGCGGCATGTTTCCGGAGATAAAGACGACAGAGCCGTATTCGCCAAGCGCCCGGGCAAAAGCGAGGGCAAAGCCCGTAATGATCGCTGGCAGCAAATGCGGCAAAATGACGCGGGTAAACGTGGCAAACCGCGTGGCTCCCAGCGTCGCAGCCGCTTCCTCCATCTGCAAGTCCCAGTCCTGCAAGACAGGCTGCACGGTTCGCACGACAAACGGCAGCCCGATAAAGGTCAAAGCAACCCAGATGCCGATCGGCGTATACGCCACTTTTACGCCCCACTCGGCCAAATACTGCCCGATCCAGCCGTTTTCGGCGTAGATGGAGGTGAGCGCAATCCCGCCTACCGCTGTCGGCAAGGCGAAAGGCAGATCGACAATTCCGTCAATGATCCGCTTGCCAAAAAAATCGTACCGGGTCAACACCCAGGCGACCAGTACACCGAATACCGCATTGACACAAGCGGCGAAAAAAGACGTGAGAATGCTGACGCGAATCGAAGCGATCACCCTCGGATCGAGGATCGTTCCCACGAACTGCTCCCAGCTCATGGTAGTGGCCTTCAAAAAAAGGACGGACAGGGGGATTAATACCAAGAGGCTCAAATAGATGATGGTATAGCCCATCGTCATGCCAAAGCCCGGCAGGAACCCCCTGCGCAAAAATGATTTTCTCATGGAGCTAACTCCTCTGATGGCAGGATAGGTTATGGACTGGATTACGGTTTGTACAGCTGATCAAAGACGCCTTGGTCGGAGAAGTGCGTTTGTTGAGCTTTTGTCCAGCCGCCAAAAAGTTCATCTATTGTGAACATTTCGATTTCAGGAAACGCAGGCGTATGCGCTTTGAGCACTTCCGCGGAACGTGGGCGATAGTAATGCTTCGCCGCAATTTCCTGCCCTTTTTTCGTGTACAGGAATTGCAAGTAGGCGTCGGCGACTTCTTTTGTCTTGTGCTTTTCCGCATACTTGTCGACGACGGTCACCGGAGGTTCTGCCAGGATGCTGAGAGACGGATTGACGATTTCGAATTTGTCTTTGCCCAGCTCGTTCACAGCCAAGTACGCTTCATTTTCCCAGGCGATCAGCACGTCGCCAATCCCGCGCTCGACAAACGTCGTCGTCGATCCGCGCGCTCCCGAATCGAGCACAGGCACGTTTTTAAACAAGGCTCCCACGAACTCTTTTGCCTTGGCTTCGTCACCGCCATTTTTCTTCAGGGCGTATCCCCATGCGGCGAGGTAGTTCCATCTGGCGCCACCGGAAGTTTTCGGGTTCGGCGTGATGACGGAGATGCCCGGTTTGACCAGATCATCCCAATCTTTGATCTGCTTCGGGTTGCCTTTGCGCACGAGAAAAACGATGGTAGACGTGTAGGGAGAGCTGTTTTCCGGAAGCTTTTTTTGCCAGTCTGCCGCAATCAGTCCCTGCTCGGCGATCGCGTCGATGTCGTACGCCAAAGCCAATGTCACCACGTCCGCTTCCAAACCGTCGATGACGGATCGGGATTGCTTGCCGGAGCCGCCGTGCGACTGCTTAACGTTGAGCGTCTGTCCGGTTTTCGCCTTCCACTCCTGGGCAAATTCCGCATTGACTTCCTGATAAAATTCTCTGGTCGGGTCATACGAGACGTTCAGCAGCTCGACGGTCTGTGAGCCGCCCGCTTCCCCGCTCCCGTTTGTCCCTGTTCCTTGCGACGCAGCCGAGCATCCTCCCAAAGCGATAGCTACGGCAACGATCCCGATGCGTTGCAGGATGGATTGAATATTGCCCTTTGTGGTGTTCATACTGGTGACCTTCACTCCCCATTTTTAATCTATACTATTTCACTCGGAATACTTAGTTATCTACGATTATACCTGCCTTTTTATCGCTGTCAATCATATTCCCATCCACTTTATGCCCACTAGCTGGGCGAGGTGAGAAACGGCGGCGCAAAAAAGACGTATGGTGTGTGGCTGTACGTTCGTTTAGCTACTCGGTAAGCAGGGGGAGCAGCTTCCTAATCCCAGTGATTTGTTCCCCGCTGTCGTTGTTTCGCTTCTCGCTATCGGTTTTCCGCTTCGTACTGCTTTTTCCGCTTCGCACCACCGTTTTTTCGCT
>NZ_DOTK01000063.1:25773-54281 GCF_003521185.1 Brevibacillus sp. | reverse complement strand
CCCCCTCCTACTCGATTTTTTGCTGACCTGGAGAAAACATTGCAACATCGTCTTTACCTCCAAAAACATACCCGTAGTGCCCTATATTTAAGCGATCCTTTTGATAAGGCATAACCAGAATCATTTAACAGTACCTTTCCTATATAGGGAGGGGATGCGAAACGAAATAGTTGCGGAGAAAAGACGGTTACGGATACTAAAGGAACTTGAAGGGGGATACAAGTTATGGTGGGAAAGACAGACAACCAAGTACCCGTTCAGTCTATGAGTAAACAGCAACCCACTCAGTCTATGGCCAAACAACCGAAAAAAAGAAGAAAAAGGTTGTTGTAACGAATCATCGTCCCCCCACTGGTAAGGGATCAGGAGGTCCACGTTCACGTCCCTCATCTTCTGTCCACGACATTTATGGTTTGTTCAGAAAACGAAAGAAGCGAAGATAATCAGTACTCTAATACCGATACCCAATCGTTTCCAAGCGTTGTTTAGCCCTTTCGCCTTTTTCCTCGGTGAAATTCCGTTAATATGATTCATGTCTCATTGATGGAATGAGTTGAATTATCAAACATCCAAAGCCACTTCAACCTACACATTATGTACCGAGGTGAAAATCATGAAAGGTAGCAAAAGAAATCGGCAGATCAACTTGAAAATTACATTTGGTCACGTGGAAACGGATCGATCCGAGAAGGAAATCATCGATGAGCTGATCAAGCACGTCATCGAGAAAGTATTGGCAAAATATCGGACACCCTAGCGAAATTCTAGGGTGTATTCTTATTCATAGGACAATCATCCGCTCGCATAGGGTGTACCGAGGTGATGGATGTTTGCCGAAGAAAGGACAACGAGAGCTTGTCATCAGGTACGTACCCCATAGCGCGGAGTATCATCAGCAAGAAATAGCAGAAGCGGAAGAGAGGCTACGTAACGTGATCCACGCTATTTGGCAACAGCTGCTCCTTAAATGGACTGGTTCATCATGAGCCAGTCTCTTTTCTTACCAATTGTCCCCACGTTTACGCTGGTAAAAGGGTTGTCTATAATGAATGGTATCTTTTTGTACAAAGGTGAGGTGCGATGAGTGTAGCGATTTACGTTCGTGTTTCGACAGCTCAGCAGATCGACAACACTAGTTTGGACTCCCAAATCGAGTTATGTAAAAAGAAGGCGTTCGAACTTGGATACTTCGAGTCTAATCTTCGCATTTATCGAGAAGAAGGCGCATCAGGCGAGGATATTGATATCCGCCCTGAAATGACCAGACTTCGTGAGGATGTTGCCAGCGGGTGGATCTCCCATGTGATATGTACCCACCCCGATCGTCTCAGTAGAGACTTGACCGACAAACTAATCGCGGTCAGGGAGTTCGAAAAAAATGGGGCTGAGGTTGTCTTTACAGATGTAGCCAAGGACAAGTCGAATGAAGGTGATTTGTTTTTTAATATCCTCTCTGCTATTGCCAATTACGAGTTGGGATTGATTCGGAAGCGTACGGTTCGAGGCAGAGAACGCGCAGTAAAAGAACAAGGCAAGATTATGCCGATGCGAGTAGCCCCGTTCGGCTACGACAAAGACGAGAAAGGGCAACTCGTCATCAATAAAAAAGAAGCCCAGTATGTACAAATGATTTACGGATGGTATGTTTTCGAAAATTTGACCCTTCGGGAGATTGGGGAACGGTTATACGAAGCAGGCGTGATGCCCAAACGAGGCGAGTCAAAGAATTGGAGCGCATCCAGTATCGGTCGAATCCTTACTTCCGAGATTTACATCGGCAATTACTATTACAACCGTCGGAAAACCCAAAAAATAAAAGGGGAAACCACGAAATCAGGAAAACCAAAGAAAACGATTGGCATGCGTGGCGAAGAGGAATGGATCCATGTGAGTGTTCCTGCGATAATCGATCGCCAGATGTATGAACTTGCGCAAAAGCAAAAAGAAAAGAACACCACTAACAAACAGGTCGGAAATCAAAAGTATGAATTCTTGCTCAAAACGGTTCTAAAATGCGGAAGATGCGGGCGGACCTGGGAGGCCACTACATACAGTGGCAGGACAGATTCTGAAACGGGAGGGCGAAAGAAGTACCGTTGTTATCGGTGCCCCAATCACGCCCCTAGGCGATATGGCCCTGAGGTCGCCAAATGCGAAAGTCAGACACTTCGAGCCGAGATCCTCGAAGATTATATCTGGAATGAAGTCGTTGAACTTGTAAGTCATCCTGAGAAGTTCGTACGCTACATCAATGAGCAGGCGGGAAGCGGTATCGATGAAGTGCGAAGGAGGATGGAGCAACTCCAAGAAGAGATGGATGCGCGCCAGCGCGAGAAAGAAAAAATCAAAACGATGTTCCGACGGGAAGTCATTTCCGAAGAAGAGATGGTAGAAGATCTTAGGCGATTAAATGAAGAGAGTTCAAGGTTGTCGATGCAGATTCACAAGTATCAAACGCAGCTAGATGCTCATTTCAAAGAGGAACTTACATTGGAGAAGATTCAATCGATGGTGGAATTCGTCCGAACGAAACTGGAGAATTCGCAGGAGCTTACCTTTGATTTCAAACGCCACATTATCATGTCCTTGTTTGACGAGATCTTTGTTACCTTTGAGGGAGACGAACTAGTCATTACCAGCATTGGTGCATTCGATAAACTGACGAAAGCTCGAAATGCCGTAGCTGTAGCGAAAGATTATGACATAGGAGCGAATTCACAACCTCAAGAAATTCGAAAACACCGGAGAAGACAGTGAAGACCTGATTTCCATCGGCACGATCGGCCTCATCAAGGCAATCGAGAGCTACCAGGTGGAAAAGGGCACCAAGCTGGCTACGTATGCAGCGCGTTGTATTGAAAATGAAATCCTGATGCATTTGCGAAGCCTGAAAAAAACGAAAAAAGACGTTTCCCTGCACGATCCGATTGGGACCGATAAAGAAGGGAACGAAATTACGCTGATCGACGTGCTCGGCACAGAAACCGACGAAGTGGTCGATGCTGTGCAGCTCAAACTGGAATCAAACAAGATTTATCAGCACATCCATATTCTCGATGAGCGCGAAAAAGAAGTCATCATCGGCAGGTTTGGTCTGGATCAGGACAAAGAAAAGACACAGCGCGAAATTGCCCGCGAGTTGGGGATTTCTCGCTCATACGTATCCCGCATCGAGAAGCGGGCGCTGATGAAGCTGTTCAATGAGTTTTACCGGACGAAGCAGACGCAGGGCAGGTAGGAGAAAAGGATGTGATTGACAGAAAATCAATCACATCCTTTTTCTGCGCAAGCTTTGTTTCCGGTGCCTGATGCTGAATATCTGGTCGCACAAGGATAGCGTCCGAAATCACCCAAACGAGGGAGTTTTTTCGTAATTGCACTTCTGTTATTTGAACCTTTTTTCATATCAGATAAGCGTGCCAGTGGAGCCGGGTAATAGTAGTGGGGCCGTTGTGAACGAGTACGGGGATCTTATCGGGATTGTGGCACATGTGTTTGGCAATCAAAAAGTGCCGAATTTTGCTGCGATAATTTTTTATCAATATGCAGCAAGAAGTGATTTATATGCTGGATTTGACATGGAGCCTCTATGGGTCGTAACGGCTGACAAGCCTATCATACACACCGCTCCATGTCAAATCCAGTTACATTAACCTGCATAAGTAATTGCTGCAAAATTAAGCACTTTTACCATGCGATTTACAGCACAGCGTACGTCGGTAAACGTCACACGTGGGAGCGTTAAGGAAAATGTTTCGGGCGGTGAAGCGGTCAATGTAAGTCATCCAGTTATTCGAGAGTGGATCACAAGATACTTGTAAAGCAAGCAGCCTTCTGGCGGTGAGAAAGCAGCTGGGGGGCCATTTTTTTTCCTACGTTTAGGTGTCGCACTTTAATATTACAATCCGTCATACATAAAACCTAAAACGAAAGCCGATTTTTAATGGGTCAATAAGGCAGGAATTCAAAACATACAGAAAGTTATTTACAAAATTAGGTAATATGTAATAAAATTGATATGTTTCCAATAAAAGGAGGATGCATTAATGAAGAAAATGAGATTATTAAAAACTACTCTATGTTCACTCTTGTGTTACACAACTTTTATTGTTGGAATGTCTGTGCCGCCTGTAAAAGCTGAAAGTGCTAAACAAATTTACGAGACACCAGAACAAGTGAAAGTGAAAACGTTTGAGATAGACAGTGATGGAGAATTCGAAGTAACTGGATATAAGGAAATTACATCGAATACCAAAGTGATTAAAGAGGGGTCCGTAATTGAAGCAATCGTGCATTCGAAGGAAGATATTTTCGATATAGATGGAAATTATTTGGCTACAAAATACATCTATGAGGACTCAATGAATGATTTGGAGACAGGAGAAGCTAAAGTTAAAAGGATTGTGGAAGAAGAAACAGAAGGAAAGAATTCTAACAGTACCATACGTTCGAAAAGGGATGCTTCGAGCATCGTAGACATAGTTGAGGGAAAAGTCGATATATTATCGGAAAATTTCAAAGAGTCGAAGGGTATTACCTACGAGCAGGTGGAAGAAATACGTGATACTGCAGAAAAGCTCAAAGAAAAAATTGATAGAGAAGGTTTTAAGTCAGCATTAGCTAATTCGGTAGAAGCTGCTGGTGCGTTTGATAATTACTATAATGAGGATTTATCTGATGGTACTTTCACTGTACAAGTTTTAAGCGAAAAGGCTCACAAATATGTTAAAGGAAAAGGAAACACTAAAGACGGAAACAATGCTAGAAGTCTAAGTAAATTTCAAGGGTATATCGATGATTACGAGCAAGGCATAATGAACGACATGAAGGGTTCAAAATATATACCAGAAGTTACCGCTTGGGTGGTTGCTATCGCAGGAGCTATAGCTCTTGTAGCAGGTTTCCCGGTTGGCGCAGCAGGATGGGTGCAAGCAGTTTATGCAGGGGCTGCGACTACGAGTACGCTAGCGGCTATTACTGGAGCTGCATATGCAACTAATGCTCGTCTGCAAGCGAGTGCAGAAGTTGCTGGTAACCTTGCGTCGGCCCAGAAAGTGATGTATTACAAAAATTGGACGAATACGAAGTTTACTTTAGTGAGTGGATATTAAATAATTAGAAAAAAGCCATTAGTCTGTATGGACAATGGCTTTTTAAGCCTTCAACGACTATGGATCGAGGTGCGAAAATGGATAAGAAAGTTGTTTTACAAATCACTATCTTAATCTTGTTTGTCTCGCAAGTGATCGGAATGTTTTTTCTAGATGGTCCTCTTCCCATACTAGGCTTACTTGCCGGAGGGGCTCTTGGTTCTTTAGTTTGTTTCTATATTATTACAAAACATTCTCAATAAGGCATGTATGACTATAGATAACAAATTACTGGCCCTGGCCTGAAGAAGTTCAACATAGAGTTTGGAGAGCGGCTCTACCTTTGAACCTCTCTCGGGTAACGATCTCCAAGAAGACCTAATCTGGAGATATGACTCCGGCGGCTGCTGGAAAGCTGACATTGGCTCCGGTTGGAAGAACAGTTCCATCGGAGCAAACGAAAGAAAATAGGCTCTACCTTGTACTAAACGTAATCGTAAAATAGTCCTCACCTTGTGAAAGGATAGGGACTATTTTGTAAATACCCGACAGGTCAATGGAAATCCTTGTATTTTACCTAATATTGCAGCTTAAAAATGCTCAAGACAGTGCCGTATTCGCGGGAGTTTGCATGACCTGTCGCCCGTAGAATTTGGAAAGGCTGTAGAACAGCAACGAGTGAAGCCATTTGTTTTAAAAGTATAGCAAGAGTAATGATTAGCGCTGTTTGCCTCTCTTCGACCTAGGTGACACTAGACCTTTACCTGCTTACTCTATCAAATGGTTGAAGAAAATGAAAAACGAAGAAAACGCGAGAATGAGGGATACTGACTTAATAATTGAGGAGTTAAACCGATTTCATGCTCCGAAAGAATCTTTTAACTGCCCTTTTTTGCCTATAAATTTTTCCCCGCTTTGTTCTGATTAGGTTGATTAAAATACAAACGACCCACAAGGGGGGGCATCCCATCTTATGGGTCACAGTTCATACTTTATCCATCAGTTCTTGTTCTCTGATATGCTTGATCAGAATTGTTTTCTATTTATTCATATTTTTAATGTACATGCCAGTAACCTGTTGTCCGTCGTAAACCCATCCTGCCGGAATCGGAGAATATTTGCTGACCAGCAATACGGTTCCATAAGGAGCGCCGTTGGCATTCATGATTGTTTTGCTGTCATAATTCTCGCGCAAGACAACCCAGCCAGTTGGAATCGGAGAGAATTTGGTGACAGTGAACTCTTGGCGATAAGAAGCTCCTGTTGTGCATTTTATCACCCTGCCAGCTACTTCATCTCGCAAAACGACCCATCCTACCGGAACGGGAGAGTATTTGCTGACTCGCAATTCCTCGCCAAATGGCGCGCCTGCTGTATTTTTGATTAGTTTTGAACCGAGATCTTCGCGAATGACGACCCAACCTTGCGGGACAGCAGAAGATTTTTTGATCCATTTCTCCTCGGAGCTCCATCCTTTCGCTTTAGCAGCAAAGGAGGAGTCTGCCTGCCAACGAACGGTAGTTGGCGCACTCTTGCCATCGTTTGCCGGCAAGTTTACTTCTGCGGCTTGAACCTGAGATGTCAGGATGGTAGCAAATAACGCTACGCCTAATGCTGAAAAAACAGTGTTTTTGAACATAGTGATTCCCCTGCCTCTCCTATCGGTAACATCTGTTTCAATATACCATATTTTTCCAATCATATATAGTTTTATTTTATGAATAAATTGTCATAAGTTTGTGAGCATAGAAATGCTTATACTTCCAACAATCTAATAGGGTCTTACGAGGATGCTGTCGTGATCGTTCCACTTGACAGTAAAAAGCATGCAATCAATTATTTGATTATAGAAATAAATAGTAATTTTTACTCTGCCACCGCTGATGAAGAAGAAATGAAGAAAATACGCGCATTGGAAAGGAAAATGAGATGATCTGCCAGTCAGGTGAGCGAGAGCTAGAGAGCAAAGAGGTGGTTACATGGAATTTTTCATAATAATCGGCTCGAAAATGATCGTATTTCACCTGCTATCCATAATTCTCAGTGGCTTTTTACGTTTTGTGTGGCCGAAGCTGCATTTGTTAGTTTTGTTATTCGACTGAAAACGGCAGGCATACCACACAAGGCAAACAGACCGGAAGCCCAAAAACCCCAAAACCCCAAAACCCCAAAACCCCAAAACCCCAAAACCCTGGTCTGCATAAATCTTACCCGCAAATTTTTCCGCCGTTTTTAATAAGCCATTCGCCCGTCTCCCAGTCGGACAGCCCCTTTCCTTCCGATTTGTAGTACAAATCAAAGCGGAAGCCCAGTCCATGATCCCACGGGCTTTTGATGACGACGCAGCGAAAAATCTCTTCCAGTCCGGGAATGGCAAATCCGTTGGGGGCGGGGAACAGCGTCTCCATTTCTTCGCGTGACATATTTGTTTCCAAGGCAAACTGAATAAGCGGCTTGGATGTATACGAATCGTAGACCAGTTCAAACTTCGGCGTTCGTTTCACCGAGAAATCCGTAATGTTTGTCGCATGCTCCTCCGCTTCCGCCGGGATAATGAACGGCCAGTCTTCATCCGGGTAGCGGTACAAGTTGCAAACGGTGGAAAGCGTGGTGAGGAATTCATCCCATTCTGGACGTGGCATGAGCGTAACCGGGATATTGACTCCCGTATGATCGACTCCTGTCAGCCTGCCTTTCAGTTGATGATACAGCTGGGAAATGTCGATGCCAGCAGACTGTTCCGGCGTCTGGGGTAGCTCCGCGTTCAAACGGTTCAAGCTAGTCAGCTCGATACCCGCAGATTTGCGATCGGAAATAAGCAAATCTGCCACTTTCAGCTTGAACGCTATTGGCGAATGAAACAGTATGGCGGGAAATGCTGCATTTCCCGTGCGAAAATCTGTTGCCGGCATTGCCGAGCCGGAAAATAAAGGACGGAGCTGGTCGATCTCCTGGAAGTGGGGAACCTCTTTTAGCAATTGGGAAAAGTAATAGCACCATTCTTTTTCAGCAGCATGCTTGTTAGGAAAAACGTACGAGATCAAATCCAGACGGTTCATGTTTCGTCTCCTTTGCTCCAGGGGATAGGGAAGAGCGGAATCGCTTCGATTCATAGACTCCTGAACCGAAGCGATTTTGACAAAAAACTGTCTACAGAGACAAAACAGCCGCCGCCGCTTTCTTTTTCCAGCAAGACAAAGCAAGATAGCCAAACGCCAGACCGCAAATAATCGAAGCCTGGCTTCCGTATTCAGCGAAGAAAGACAACGGTATGTCTATTTCTACGGGATAGAAGTAAACGAGAAAAATCAGATCCATGAGAAGAGCAGGAATGCCGAGCACGGTAAAAGGCAGCCAATCGAATGTCCAGCTTCCTTTCGTCACGCATGTCTGGATAAAGGTCGGCAGGGCAAAAACCAGCCCGATGAGAACAGGGTATAAAGTGGTGAACAAGAGAAACGGCAAGCGTTCGAAAGTAAGCGCCGCCTCTTCTTTCAACAGCTGCTCGCAGTACAGAATAACATCGAGCATGAATACTGCAATGATCAGAAAAACAATATACATGAACAACCGTTTACGTGTAGAAATAAGAATCTCCTCCTAAGTGTTGTGCGCCAAACTTATGGCTTAAAATGTGGGCAAAGCAGTTGTGTCCAGCTGCGGCAAAGCCAGGTGTTGCCGCGACTTCAGCGTGAGGGCCAAGCCATGTGCTAAGATGGTCTTTTTCCTGTTCATACTTCCTCCTATGTTTTTACAAATGGCATACATTGAGTATGTCGTATGAACAGGAAAAAAGTAACGGGTTTTTGGTGAATATGCTAAAATTTAGGCAAAAACGCCCGTGAGGAGTTGGATAGCAAGCCCGGGCGAGCTGCAATCCGCTCGTATCCAGCAGGGGACGAACTGCAAGCTGCAAGTTGCAAGTGACGTTCAAACCGGGAACGGGAATCGGGAGCAGTAACCGATCAAAGGGGAAATGCAGCGGCAAGTTCGGCCCTCTCAACCGCTTTTCCTAAACCAACATCGACAGCCTTCAGGATCAATCCGAGGGTTCTTTCTTTTTCAGGACATATGTCCTTCCCTGCAAGCCTGCATCTGTTTTTTAATGAAGGAGGGAATGGGGGAGAGGGAATTGAAAGGCATCCTTTTTGCATTTTTCGCAGGGGCATTCCTCACTTTGCAAGGAGTGGCAAACGCCCGGATCAGCTACGACATCGGAACGTGGCAAGCCGCGACATTGACTCAGTTGACGGGCTTTGTCGCCGCTCTTTTCGTGCTGCTCGCCAGCCGAAGGGCAAACTGGCAGGCACTGCGGCAAGTGAAGCCGCTGTATCGGTTTGGAGGTGCTTTTGCCGCCATCATTATTTTCGGCAATGTCTTTGCGATCCAACAGATCGGAGTGACGCTGACGATTTCGACGCTGCTGATAGCACAGCTTGGGTTGACGTTTCTCATCGACAGCAAGGGCTGGTTTGGAGTGAAGAAACAGCAGGTAACGTGGCCGCACGTGGTCGGAATCGGCTTGATGATCGCAGGAGTGGTCATACTAAAAGCTTGATCGGATCATCAAGCGGATAGAGAGCAGAAAGCGGGGGAAGAGCCAGTCATGCGAGTAACGCAAGATCGTGAAGAGCAAAACCATTATTTGCAGGCGTATCAGTTGGAAACGGTTTTCCCCGAGGAGCTGCAGGCGCATATGACGCTTTGCTATTTGGAGCGGGGAGAGCTTATCTGTTCCCAGGGAGCGAGCGCGGACACGCTTTATGTGCTGGTGAGCGGGAAGCTGAAAATATTTACAAACTCGCAGGAAGGCAAGACGCTGATCCTGTCGTTCAAGACGCCGCTTGAGGTGATCGGGGATATTGAATACGTGCGGGAAATGGAGACAATGAACACCGTTGAGGCGGTAGCACCGTCTGTGCTGCTTGCCGTGCCTTTCCGTTTCCTGAGAAAATACGCGAGCAATCATGCGCCGTTTTTACACTTTTTGCTGGAGATTATTACGAAAAAATTTACCGTCAAGTCGAACGATTTAAGCTTCAACTTGCTGTACCCGGTAGAAGTGCGACTGGCGAGTTATTTGTTGTCGGTGTGCTTTGAGGACGGGGATTCTAGCCTCAGAGGACAAGTAAGCTCGGCGAGCCTGTCCGATGCAGCCAATCTGATCGGCACCAGCTCTCGCCACGTGAATCGCGTTCTTCAGCAGTTTCGTCAAACTGGATTGGTCGAGCGCGAGAAGACGCATTTGTTGATCAAAGACAGACAAGGCTTGCAAAAAGTAGCCAATCCGCATTTATACGAGTAGGAGGGGGAATACGATGCTTGCAGGACTTGTTCTCGCGATCGTGGCCGGCTCACTGGTCAGCTTGCAAAATGTTTTCAACAGCAAGGTCAACGAGCGGGCTGGGTCGTGGACGACGACGACTTTGGTGCTGGGGATGGGGTTTTTGGCCTCGCTCGTGTGCGGCCTTTTGTTTGAGGGGGAAAAGCTGTGGGAATGGCGCAACATGCAGCCGTGGTACTGGTTTAGCGGGCTGATCGGGGTGGGAGTGGTCACTTGCCTGGTACAAGGAATCCGCCTGCTGGGTCCGACGCTTGCCGTCTCCATCGCGTTGACCTCGCAGCTCAGCTTTGCCCTGCTGTGGGATTCGTTGGGATGGATGGGGCTGACCCAAGTTCCTTTTACATGGAAGCAGCTAAGCGGTGTACTGGTTGTGATCGTTGGCATGCTCGTGTTCAAATGGGGCGGGCAAAAAAAGAGCCAGGAATGGTCGAAAGCGACGTGAGTCGGTAGACCGTCCCTGGCTTTTTCGTCTGTCTGGCTTGTTCACAAAAGTTTATGTATTTTTATCCAAAAGAAGATATTGACTTAAAATAAATGTGCATGATAAAATTAAAAATTTTAAAATCAATAACTGTGTTATAATGGAGAAGATCGCATTGTAGGAGGTGGACGTATGTTTCAGGTTGGAGACAAGATTTTTTACCCGATGCACGGGGCAGGCGTAATTGACGCCATGGAGGAAAAAGAGTTTCTGGGTGAGAAGCACCTCTATTATGTGCTCCATATGCTGCAAAGAGAGTTAAATATCATGGTCCCCGTTGAAAAGATGTCCGCGCTGGGGATTCGGATGATTGTAGATGCCGACATTTTGGACAATGTGTTGGCAGCGATGCAAGAAAGGAGCCCTGACTCCGCGCTGAATGCGGCACAGCGATTCAAGCTGAACACGGAAAAAATGAAGCGTGGCGATATTCATGAGCACGCGGAAGTGGTTCGGGATTTATGGGTGATCAGCAAAGGGAAAATATTGGGAACGAGCGACAAGCTGATGCTCGATAATGCCCAACAGCTGATAAGCAGCGAAATTGCGCTGGTCAAAGGTCTGGATTTGGAGCGGGCCACCCAGATTTTGAAACAAGTGTTGGCGACAGAGCCGAGCAAAGCAGACGAGGGGGCCTCCGAGCAGACGGCGGCAGGCTATCAAAAGTGCGTGCTGTAATCGAACGCAAATAGAAAAGGGTGTGATTGCCATTGGCAGTCGCACCCCTTTTTTCATGGTGGGAAGAAAGAACTAGCAGCTTTTGGACACGGACGAGCGAACCCGATTGTATTCCAGTCGGCTGGCAAAACGGGCATACCCGCACATGACTATTGGTCAGCCCATTGCTGGTATGACGTCTTCCTTGGCTATAGATTCAGCTCAGAGCGTTCGGATGTCTCTTCCGAATAATTTGCTCTTGTTCCATTTTTCCATGCTATCAAAGCTATAAAAAAACAGAGGGAGCAAGGACGAAACGCTCCCTCCTACTCGATCAAAATGCCTGGCTTCCGGCCGATGATGCGAACAGCGCGGTCCCACATCAGGCGCAGTTTTTTTCGCTGCATGAGCGGGAGGTGGATGTCGGGACGCCTCAAATAGGAGCGTATGGGAACGACGCGAAAACGGACGCGCCCGCCATACGTGTAACGTTGGCAATAGGTGGGAATGACGGATATTCGCCCGATGGATACCCGACCCTCTGCCTCCTTTTCTACAGAAAAGCGCAGAATGGCACCGATTTGCGATTGATCGAAGCTGAGCATTTTTTCCGAAGTGAAATTCCCCAGCGAGTAGGCGACCAGTGTGCGTTTTTTCTCTCCAGTTGCCAGAGTGGCGGTCGGTGCGACGACAGGCTGCAAGACGTGAGGATGCGCGCCGAGAATGACATCTGCTCCGTGGTCGAGCAAGCTTTGTACGAGCAGTCGCTGATTGGCGGTCGGAGTGTAGCGGAACTCCACGCCGAAGTGCAGCGAGACGATCACGAGGTCGACGAGAGGGCGAACGGAAGCGATGTCGCGCAAAATGGCATCGCGCATGATGAGATTGACCAGCCACGGCATGTGCTCGGGAATGACCTGCTTGTTCGTGCCGTACGTGTAGGCGAGCACAGCGATGCGGATTCCGTTTACTTCCTGGATCAAAGGGACGGTCGAGTCTTGCAAGGAGCGGTACGTGCCTGTGTGAGCGAGCTTGTGGCGATCCAGCACGTCCAGTGTGCGGAAAAGTCCGTTTGGCCCTCCGTCCAGACAGTGGTTGTTTACGGTCGTCAAAAGGTCGAAGCCGACTTGTTTGAGATCGCGCGCCAGCTCGTCAGGACAATTGAATCTGGGGTAGCCTGTGCGCGCCGAGCCGATCTGATAAGGTTGACTCTTTCCGGAAAAGGTCGTCTCCAGATTGCCAATGGTCAGATCGGCACCTGTCAAAAGCGGAGCAACAGGGGCGAACATATCGGCAAAGGAATATTGATCGGCTGAAGCCAGCTTGGCGCAAGCCACTTGATTCTTCCACATGAGAATATCGCCTACTGCGGCGATCGTGACTTTCTTGTTCATTGGCTTCACCTCTCCCATCTACTCTATTCCAAAAGTTGCCTGCTTGTTTTGGATAGAAGCGGAACGTTTTCATAGATGACGGTCTATACAGGCTGTCTCAGCCGCTCATACAATAGGAAAGCTGATTGGGAGAGGGAGGCAGAGGGGGGATTGTCAGTGAAGAAAAAGGCAGGAAAAACCAGGCCGCAAAAAACGCTGATTCTGAACAAGCCAGTGATCGCAGTCACAGGGAGCGCGGGAAAAACAACGACAAAAGAAATGATCTTCGCGATCTTGAATAGACGTATGTCCACGTATCGGTCGATGTACAACAAAAATTTTCTCGGCAATACGCGAGCGCATGTCAAACGCTTGCGGGACGAGCACGAGGCGGCTGTGCTTGAGTTTGGAATCTTGCGAAGCGGGCACATTCAACAGCATTGCCGGATCATTCAACCGAACATGGGCGTGATTACGAATATTGGCACGGCGCACATTGGCAACTTTGAAGGCAAGGCAGGGCGCCTCGCGATGGCAAAATCGGAGCTGATTCGCAACATGAAGCCGACAGGAACCGTGTTTATCAATCGGGACTGTCCTTACTCCCGCCGATTTGCCGGGCAGCCTTTCAGAGGAAGCTTTGCTGGCAGATTCGTCACGTTCGGGATCGAGCAGGAAGCTGATTATCGGGCGGAGCACATCGTGATGGAGGCAGACGGAATCTCTTTTGTCTGCCAGATCGGACAGCAAAGCGAGGCGTTTTTCATCCCGACGCTGGGAGGACATAACGTGTACAATGCTTTGGCAGCGATCGCCGTGGCGCACACGCTCGGCATACCGCTCGCGGATATCCGGCAAGGATTGCGCCAATTTCAGCCGCAAAAAAAACGACTGGTCTGCTATCGCCTGAACAACAACGTGCAAGTTCTCGACGACACGTACAGCTCCAACCCGGATGCAGCCAAGGCGGCAATCGACGTCCTCAGCCAGTCTGAACACGGTACAAAAGTAGCTGTTTTGGCGAGCATGCTGGAGATGGGCAAATACGAAGTACAGGGACATGAAGAAGTCGGGCAGTATTTGAGCAGCAAAAATGTAGACTACTTGTATACGTTCGGCAGCAGTGCCCGCCATATCGCGCGTGCAGCCATTCGCGCAGGCTTTCCGGCAGAGCGGGTGATGCATTGCGCAAACAAGGAAGTCTTGCACCGCAGTCTCGCCAAACGCGTGAAACCGGACACTACCATACTGGTCAAAGGCTCCCACAAGCTGAAAATGGGAGAAACGGTGGAGTTTTTGCGCAAGGTGACAGCGGGCAGCAAACTCCCGCGCAGAAAGCTGCCGAATCGAAAGCAGGCGTAACCAAACAAAACCGGGCAGGCGTTTGTCCCAAAAGCGGACAAGGGCCTTTTTGCCGTGAGAGCGAAGAGAGGGGCGAGTGATTCCGAAGCGGGCAAAAGCTAGGGCTATGGTCATCCGACTATGTAATCAAATCCTCAATTGGAAAGATTTACAGACTTATACACATACGCTTTTTCCAGTAAAGTGGGTTTGTACCCAATCTGTTGGGAAAAACACAGCCAGGAGGAGAACGAATGACGAAACGAGATTGGTTGCAAAAGTCGACTGTCGCCGTCATGCTAAGTACATCCCTGCTTCTGTTCGCGGAAGGTGGACAGGCAGCAGCTAAGACTGTGGATTCACAATCTTCTGTGAAAGCGGAGGAAATTGTCAAGCTGACACAATCGTTGCTCGGCAAGGACTATAAGTACGGGGCAGTAGGACCCAACTCATTCGGTTCAGCAGGCTTGGCCACTTATGTGTACAAAAAAGCCGGGCTGACCATCGACGACACGATTGATGAGTTGTACAAGGCGGGAGAGGCCGTCTCTGCCGACAAAATCGAGCCAGGAGACTTGCTGTTCTTTTCCTCGAATGGGAAAGGAAAGCCGAGCTTCATGGGCATCTATATCGGAAATGACCAGTACATATACTCTTCGCAGGGCGAAGACGCAGTCGTTTTGAAAAACGTCAGCGATTATACGAAAAAGTTGGTAGGTGCGCGCCGAATTGCCGTTTTGGACAACGGGACAGGCACGACCCCGACTCCGGACCCAGGCCAGGAGGAAGGCTCCAACTCTGGCGAGATCGCAGATAACGTGATTGCGGCAGGCAAAAAATATTTGGGCACACCTTATGAATACAGCTCGACCCGTTCCAACAAAAAGACGATGGATTGCTCCGAATTTACGATGTGGGCGTACCGCGATGGTGCCGATATCGACATGGGCAATGGGGGAGCGCGTTCACAAGCCGACTTTGTGAAAAAAAATGGCACGTACACCACGGATATCAACAAGCTGAAAAAAGGCGACCTCGTTTTCTTCATGGCGTATAAAGGCTACAAGGAATCCGATTACAAAGGAATCAATGTGCCGAAGCAGAGCATTACCCACGTAGGCATCTACATGGGCGACAACAAGCTGCTGCATACGTTTTCGAAAGAATCCGGCGGAGTGAAAGTGACCGACTTCAAAAATACGCATTGGGAATACCGCTTCATTATGGGTGGACGGCCTTATTAATACAGTTAGCGACGGTGCGATTGCACCGTCTTTTTTCATGAGCGCGACACAAGCAGGCAGAGGCAGTAGCGGAAAAAATAGGTGAATGACCGCGGACAAACGCACAGTCCATCTGTGCGTTTGCTGCATCTCTTATAGGGAGACTTGTAGGAGGTGAAACGTCATGTCATATCAGTATCCCCCAGGAGGTTATCCACCGCCGCCGCCGCCACCCGGAGGTTCATCTGGAGGCTTTCCTCCGCCACCACCAGGTCCACCCCCAGGAAGGACGCCCAGCTCACCGGGATCGCGAGGGTATGGGGGAACAAGGCGAATTGAACCGGGCGGCTTCTATCCCTGCTTATATCGCTATACGTATATTTGGCTGAAAAATGGCCGTTCCTTCTGGTTTTACCCTGTTTTCATCGGCCGTACATCCGTGACTGGCTATCGCTGGAGACAAAACCGCTGGGAATACTACGGTTTGGAACTGGATCGGATTGCTTACTTTACATGCTGATCAAAACAAAACGGCCTTCCCGCGTTCAGGGAATGGCCGTTTTTGTTTGCGGTTTGCCGCAAGCAGGGCAGCGCGCTGTTACTTGACGGTGACCGCAAAATCTTTATGGTCGTGAATATCGCCTTTTTCTAGATGGACTTTCACGGTGTAGTCGCCAGCAGCGGGAAAGGTCAGCTTGCCTTCGTACTGCCCGGCACTGCTTTCTTTGGCATCGACGAAGCTGTGCTTGGCCTCATTTCCCGTCCAAAATTCGAATTTGACCGTGCCGCCTGAGAACGGCTGGTTGTCTTTCATCAGGTGAACGAGCATCGTTGCCTCTGACTGCGCTGCAAGCTCGTCTGGCGGCATGAGGTGAAAATCGACTCCGCTTGGCGCATGCGCTTCACCGGAAGCGGCTTGGCCGTGATGCTCGTGCCCTGTTGCCGTCTGCTCCGTGGCGTTAGCGCCAGCAGGGGAGTTGCTGTCGGCTGCTTTTACCGTAAACGGTGTTTTGCGCATGTTGTGGAAGTCGCGGGCGGTGACGTGATAGTAGACAAAGTAGGAGCCAGGCTCGCTGATCGTCTGCTGCGCCGTATAGACGCCGTCGGCTACGAGCTTTGCCGGGATCGTCTCATGCTTTTCCTGGCCATCCTTCCACCATTCAAACGATACTTCGCGCGCATCATCTACCGGCTTTCCTTCCTGGGTCACCTTGACCGAAAACGTAATCGTGCCTCCAGCTACAGGCTCCGTTGGTTCCAGCGTAAATGCGGCGTCCACAGGGGCGCCGGAAGCAGCCTCCATCCCCTGGTCATTCTGGTTGGAGCATGCCGCAGCCAGAACGGTCAGCACGGACAGGAACAGCGTGAAAAAGCGTTTCATTTGCGTTACCCTTCCTTCTTCAAGTTCAACAACTCTTGATAAATTTGCTCGGGATCAAAATCTTCCCCCATGCCGAATTTGCGAATAACCGCGTTGTTTTGATCGACAAGATAAGTGCTCGACGTGTGGGAGATGAACCCGTCATCCGTCTTTTTGGCAAAAAAGCCGAGCGAACTCGTCACCGTGCGAATCGTCTCTTCGTCGCCGCGCAAGATCGTCCAGCCGTCTTCTGCAATGCCGAGCTGCCGGGCATAGTAGCGCAAGACGTCAGGCGTATCGTTTTGCGGATCGATCGTGATCGTCAAAAAGTCGACGCCTTTTCCCATAACCCCCGCTTCCTGCAGACGTTTTTGCAACTGCACCATCTTGATCGTGGTGGTAGGGCAAATATCGGGACAGCGAGTATAAATCAGCTCGACCAGCCGGACGGTTCCCGGCTTGGGAGAGAGGGAGTAGGCGGCTCCATCCAAAGTTTGCAGCTGTGCATCCGGCAACTTGGCTGAGACCTCCGAAGGGGTGAGCCAAAGCCACGAAGCGATGAGAGCGGCAAGGACAAAGAGCGGCAACAAAAGCACGAGCCGTCTGAGTCGAGTGGCGGCAGTTGGGGTGAGTGGCACGCCGGATTCCTCCTTTTTCAAATGGCGAGGCAGAACAACTCGCGGACGGTTACTGCGGCATCAGTCCATCGTCAGGCTGGTCTTTCTCTCTCCGGTACCAGGCTGCGAAGACGTAAGCGAGCACGGAACCGTACGTCAATTCCTGCAACAGCTTCATGATGATTCCGCCCAGACGCTGATCCTCCAACGGCGGCAGGGGAACGGCGAACATCGATTTGTCGATCGGAGCGGAGAAAAACGGCGCGCACAGCATGGAAGGCCCGTTTACATACGTCTCGTAAAGCGCCGACTCGGAGAAAATGATCAGCGCACAGGCTGGCGTAATCAGCACGCCGTTGGCAAAAATATAAGCCAGCTTTTGCAGCTCGGACAGCCGATGGATCTCCGGGATGGGAGCGATTACAGGAAGCCACATCCAAAGCGCTGTCACCAGGAGCAACAGGTGAATCAGGTTGTGCGCCGCCAAATTGTTCATCGTCATGTCTAGAATAACAGGCATGTGATAAAACGAGAATAGGGCATTGAACAAAAGGACGGCAGGGATCGGATGGCTGACCACGCGCAAAAACCCTTTCAACCCTTTGCGGTAAAAAAGGAAGCGCATGAGCCAGGGCGGTGTGCCGGCCAACAGCAACAAAGGCATCACGAGATAGAGAATCGACTGCTGAAGCATATGGGCGCTGAACAAAAAGTGGCCCGCGACATTCAAGGGGCTGCCCATGCCGAAGTAAAACAGCAGCAAGCCGAGGGAAAACGATAGTTTCTGTTTGAGCGAAGCAGGTTTGGCGTCAGGGAAAGTATGGCGCAAAGGTCCTGTCAAGGAAAAGTAAGCCAGTCCGATCAGAGCCGTCAACAGAAAAAGCTCCGGGTTCCACGTCGCCCGAAAGCCAAAGGTCTCGGTCAAGTATATAAGGGTCAACACCATTACCTCCGTTTTCCTGGAATATACCCAGTATCCATTATAGGCATTCGTTTCCAAAAGCCTAATGACTCTTTCGGGCTATTTCTGGCTGTTTTCGTTCACAGTTTTGTCACCGATACGAGAAAAGGCCCTGGAGCTTTCGCGTCCGGGGCCTTTTGTCCGCTATGATTTTTTCTGCTCTTCCAGCCATTTCTTCCACTGGTCGGCTTCGTGGCCACCTACCAGACGAGCTACTTCCTTGCCGTCTTTGTAGTGAACGAGAGTCGGGGTGAACTCGATCTGGAAATCATCCCAGCTTGCGTTAAATTCGAGCAGGTTGTGCTTTTTCATGTCGATTTGCATGTCTTTGACGATCGGCACCAAAACAGGTGTCGTAGCGCGGCAATGCTCGCACAGCGGGCTGTAGTAGTAGACGTACAAGTCTTCTTTGCCCGCGATCTTGCTCTTCAGCTCGTCCGGCATGATCAGGTTGTCGTACAGCGGGTCTTGCAATTGCTCGATAGTAGCCGGATTCAGGTTGGCTTTGCCGTAAGGATTGCCGGCAGCCGCCTGGCGGTTGGACATATCCGAGTACACAATCGCGCCGATCAGGAGCGCTGCTACCAGGATAGACAGGAAAATAATCTTTTTCATGCATCAATTCTCCTTTGCGTTTTTCATGACGATGAACAGCAAAATACTGATCAAAGCAAATGCGACTAGCGCCAGAAAAGGAATGGTGATAAACCCGAACCAGTTGATGTAGTCCGTATTGCAGGGGACAATGCCGCAAGCGTTGCCCAGCTCATGCAGGAAGGGAACCTTTTGGATCAAGTAATGATAGAGGGAGATGCAGCCGCCGATCAAAGAGAGAATCAAGGCGTACGAGGACATTTTGTAGTCCTTTTTCGCGGACGCCACTCCGAGCAAAATGATGAGCGGATACATCAGGATGCGCTGGTACCAGCACAAATCACACGGTATGTACTTCAATACTTCCGAAAAAAACAGACTTCCAGCCGTGGCAATCAGGGACAAGCCCCAAGCCGCAAACATGGATTGTTCCATCACTTGTTGACGTTTCATAACAACACCTCGTTCATATCTTACCATATTACGATTCGGAAGTAGATTATAAAAAGTAACAATTTTTCAAAGGGAAAGGCTTGTGCTTGTACCAAAAACAGGATAGAGGCGCTACCCGAAGCGCTAGGGCTACAGGTAGTGTCGCCGTCAGATGACGCGTACTTGCATGGCAGGCTGGACGTCGCCAACAGGGACAAAGATCGATTGCAGAGAGGGCCACTCTACCAACAATACTCCTCGCCGATAAGCGGCACCGCCATCGATGCCGATCAGGTTGCCGCGCCGCCAGGGACCATAGCCTTCATAGTCAGGCAAACGAGGCACCGGGGTATGACCGAAGACGATTGGCCTGTCTCCTTCATAATAAAGGTAGAAGGGCTCGCGAATCCACAGGAGATCTTCTGGATTTTGCTGGCGCAGCGGAATGCCGGGACGAATGCCCGCGTGGACGAGCAGAACAGCGGGCGCTCCCGTCTGCGGATCGGCTGGAAGCTCCATGTACAACGGCAAGGCGGACAAGGCCGGCAACAGTCCGGGATACTCGCTCTGAATCAGCCGTCGAGCTTCCTCCTGTTCGGCGCTGGATGGCATGGAATGGAGAAAAGCCCGGCGCAGAGGGTGGTTTCCCAAGAGCGAACGGATCGTGGCATCTCCGCCGTTGTAACGCAAGTACAGCTCCGGGTTTCCTTGTCCTTTCAGCCAATCCTCCAGCATCTGCTCGTGATTGCCTTTCAGGAGAAAGACCTGGTTTGGATATTGCTTTTGCAAGGTAAACAGGTCGAACAGCACTTCCTTCGATTCCGGGCCGCGGTCGATCATATCGCCGATCACATAGAGACGATCTCCCGTTTGCGGGGAAAAGGAGGCATCGCGCAATGCTCTGCGAAATGCCTGGTTCTGGCCGTGAATGTCCGAGACGAAATAGGTGGCCACTTCCACTCACCTCCCATGAGGACTTGGCGCGACTCTTATTACGATATGCCGATCAGGAGAGGGAGTGCCAATGCAACGAGCCGTGCGAGCTGAATCCAGGCTGCCTCGTTGAAAACATAGGCGCACCAACTGGGCGTTCGGGAATATGGATACCTATGAGACATATACCCAGAACGTTGGAGGGAAGACGGGACAGATGGCTACCACTTATCGGGACTATACTTCGCCGAATACGCAATTTACGTACGATATGCGCAACAACACGTTTTTTCGAAAAGACGCGGGCAACTTCATCGATTCTCTCGGCATCCAGCAGTTGAACACGCTGGGCAACACTTCGCTGCTCGACATCTTTTTGACGACTGGAAACGTGATTGAGCCACATATTCATCAAAACGCTTCCGAACTGGTTTACTGTGTGTCCGGCGAGGCAGCCGTTTCCATTATTAATCCATTCACGAACCAGTTGCTTACTTTCCATATCAAGCCGAGGCAAGTGGCGAATGTGCCGCAGGGCTGGTGGCATTACGAGATTGCCCTGACGGACGATACGCATCTGATAGCCGTTTTTGACGCTCCGGTGCCGGAAGTGATCTTTGGCTCCGACATCCTGCGACTGACCCCGGCAAGCGTATGGGCGCACACGTACTGCCTGGACGAAGCGAAGGTCAAGGACACTTTTGCTCCGATCCCCCGAACCGTTGTCATCGGTCCGCCGCTTGGTTGCCAGCGAGGGGCGAATCCGGGAGCGAACCAAGGCTCGAATCCGGGCGCAAACCAAGGCACGAACCAATGGAACAGCCCGTCCAGCCAGCTTCCGCACTACGGCTATTCCAGCCAATGGCCGACAAGCTCCTATTATTACGATGCCGCCGCTTATGCCCAGGCGCCGGAGTACGGACAGTACACGCACTATCCGGAACTGTCCGGGTACACGTATTACCCGCCCAGCCAGCCTCAGCTCCAGCAACAGCCTCAGGCGTCTTATCCGCAGCAATATGGATATGCCGGAACGTATTAGCTAACGTACGAGACACAAGACTCCTTATTTGCTGTACACTTCCTTTTTCTTCCTTTACAATGAGAGCAAAAAAGCGGAGGGATGCAGATGGAGTCGCTGGCCAAATGGCTGCAACAATCACCTCGAACGATTGTCTTTACAGGTGCAGGCATGTCTACCGAAAGCGGTCTGCCTGATTTTCGTTCCCAGACCGGATTGTGGCGCGGATTGGACCCCCAGCAGCTCGCCAGCACGAAAGCGATGCGCGAGAACCGGGACGAGTTCGCCGCTTTTTACCGCAAGCGGATCGAAGGGTTGCTGGCCTGCCAGCCGCATGCAGGACACGAGTTGCTGGCAAAATGGGAGCAGCGCGGGCTGGTCGAAGGCATTATCACGCAAAATGTAGACGGCTTTCACCAGCGGGCAGGGAGCCAGGCAGTGGCGCAACTGCATGGCACATTGAGCACGGTTAGCTGCATTCGTTGCCAGGAGCGCTATTCCAGCGAGCGGTATTTGCAGGCAGACGGGACTAGGTGTGCGTGCGGAGGCTTTGTCCGTCCCGATGTCGTCTTGTTCGGAGAAGCTTTGCCGCCGACGCAGGTTGAGCAAGCCGTCGAGTGGGCTGAGAGCGCTTCGCTGTTCCTCGTGCTCGGCTCTTCGCTGACAGTCAGTCCGGCTAACTGGTTTCCCCAGCGAGCGAAAGAAAGCGGGGCGAGACTGGTGATTGTCAATCAGGAGCCGACGCCGCTCGATGACTGGGCGGATTTTGTGGTGCGCGACCAGAAAATAGGGGAGCTATTGTCGCAAACGGAGCGATGGCTGACGAGCTGAACCAACAGGCGGGGCGTACTCACGACGAGTGAAGTGCGCCTGCTTTTTTGCATGCCGGACAGGAACCGGGCAGAGAATCCTAGAGCTTGCACGAAAAAAATGGTACGATCATAAGATAGCATCCCTTTCAACTGGAGAGGGCAAATAGAAAAGTACAGGTGAAGACCATGCAAATTATTTCAGTAGAAAACCTCTCCAAAAGCTACGGAGACAAGATTTTGTTTGATCATATTTCCTTCCATATCGCAGAGCAGCAACGGATCGGGCTGATCGGAGTCAACGGTACAGGAAAGTCTTCGCTGTTGCGCATCATGGCGGGACAAGATACGCCAGACAGCGGAAAAATCATTCACGCCAACCATTTTCACGTCGAATACTTGCCGCAAAACCCAAGCTTTGATGAGGAATCAACCGTATTGGAGCAAGTGTTCTACGGAGAGTCTCCGCTGATCCAGCTGCTGCGTGAGTACGAAATCGCGCTGGAAGCCGTTCAGGCAGATCCGCAGGACGAGAAAAAGCAGGCGCGCCTGTTCGCTGTACAAGGGCGGATGGACGCAGTTGATGCGTGGGAGAGCAATACGCAGGCCAAGACGATTTTGACGAAGCTCGGGCTGCACAACTTTTCGCAAAAAGTCAAAGAGCTGTCCGGGGGCCAACGCAAGCGGGTAGCCATGGCGCGGGCGCTGATTCAGCCAGCCGATTTGCTGATTTTGGACGAGCCGACGAACCATATCGACAATGAGACGGTAGAGTGGCTGGAGGAATTTTTGTCCCGCTACAAGGGCGCTTTGCTGCTCGTCACGCACGATCGCTACTTCCTCGACCGGGTGACGAACCGCACGTTTGAGCTGGATCGCGGCAAGCTGTACAGCTACGAAGGCAACTACGCCACGTTTTTGGAGAAAAAAGCCGAGCGGGAAGAAAATGAGGCAGCAGCAGAAGACAAGCGGCAAAATTTGTTGCGCCGCGAGCTGGCCTGGCTGCGCAGGGGAGCCAAAGCGCGGACGACCAAGCAAAAAGCGCGTGTCCAGCGGGCAGAGGAGCTGCGCGACCGGACTGTGGATGGCCCGACAGCCAAGCTGGAGATGGCGCTTGGTGCAAGCAGGTTGGGCAAAAAGGTCATCGAGATCGAGCACGTGCAAAAAGGATACGGCGACCGCAGTCTCATCAACGACTTCAGCTATATCGTCCTGCCAGGTGATCGCGTGGGGATCATCGGGCCAAACGGCAGCGGCAAGTCGACGCTGTTGAACATGCTGGCCGGACGAATCCAGCCTGACAGCGGGACGATCGATATCGGGACGACGGTGAAAATCGCCTACTACACGCAGGATAGCGTGGAGATGAACGAGAAGCTGCGCGTGATCGAGTATGTGAAGGAAGCGGCAGAAGTAATCACGACGAGCAACGGCGAGGCGATTACCGCTTCGCAAATGCTGGAGCGTTTCCTCTTTTCCCCAGCCATGCAGTGGACGCCGATTGCCAAGCTGTCTGGCGGCGAGCGGCGCAGGCTGTACTTGCTCCGCACGTTGATGGGCGAGCCGAACGTGCTGTTTTTGGATGAGCCGACCAACGATCTCGATATCCAGACGCTCAGCATTTTGGAAGATTATTTGGAGCAGTTCCCTGGCGCGGTCATCACGGTTTCCCATGACCGCTACTTCCTTGATCGCACGGTCGACCACCTGTTTGCTTTTGAAGGAGACGGACAAATTCGCCATTTTATCGGCAATTACTCCGAGTATCTGGAAGAAAAGCGAGTGGAGGACACCGCAGCAGCAACAGCTTCCGTGGGGCAACAGCCATCCGTCGAGAAGCAGGCGAGCAGTCAGGCGACGCGTGGCAACAACCGCACGAAAAAGCTTTCGTACAAGGATCAGAAGGATTGGGATACGATCGAAGGCAAAATTGCAGCTTTCGAAGAACGGCTCGCGACGCTCAAAAAAGAAATTGCCGGAGCGGGCAGCGACTACGGCAAGGTAGAAAAGCTGTTCGCGGAAGAACAGCAAGTGACTGCCGATCTGGAAGCGGCAGTAGAGCGCTGGGCGGAGTTGTCTGCCCTGATCGAAGAGTTGGAGCAAGGGAAGTAATTGGCAGGGTGCCAATCTCTGTTTGTCTAGCCAGTTATTGAGGCTGGGAAAGCAATGACAATTTCCTGTAGACTAGAGAGGATTACTAGAGTAGAGGAGTCGCTGTCGTTGCCTGCCTATAAGCTGGACCCGGAATGGGTGATGTCTTACCTCGTATTGCAAGAAGAAAGGCTCGCTTGTGAAGTCCATCCGAAGGACAAAGAAGCGATCATGAACAAAATCAGGGAAATGACGCTTTCGATTATGTACAAGCAAGCCAGAAGATTTCTCGTATACTTGGAGACGAATGACCAAAAAACGGTCGATGAAACGGATAAGCACCTCATGTAAAAAAGACCCGCCTTTTCGAAAATGAAGAGGCGGGTCTTTGCCTGTGCACGCGGCCATTTATTGCAGGCGGATTCGGACAGGTGTGCCGATGGGAACGATTTTGGCCAGTTCGTTGACATCCTGATTGTACATGCGAATGCAGCCGTGCGAGACGTAGTGCCCGATCGAGGATGGGTTGTTTGTGCCGTGTATGCCGTAATGAGGTTTGCTCAGCCCCAGCCAGTATGTTCCGAAAACGCTGAGCGGTCCTCCCGGGTACGAGTCGGGATAAGGAACCTTGTTGATGATCGTAAAATCGCCACGAGGTGTTTCCGTCGCGATCTTGCCGAGCGCAACCGGATAGGAGCGGATCAACGTATTGCCGTCGTACAAATCGAGCTTTAGCCTTCTGATCGAGATGCGAATGTTGTATGCAGGCATTCCCTCACCTCCCTTTGGCAGCCGCCCTCGACAACGTTGCTACTATCGTATGTGAGATGGCGGGAGAGGTACGCGGGTTTCTTTTTAGCGGAAGGAAGAAAAGGTATCAGGGTAGCGCAAGCCGTCGCGGTAGAACAAGGTGCGCACCCAGGCGTACAGACGCAACGGAATGGACGGGAAGACAATCGCCAGCTTCCCTTCTTCCAAAATGGGCAGGTCGAGCGGAGACTGAATCTCGTAAGGAACGCCCTCCTGATCGAGCAGTGCCTTGTAATGGTGTGCTTCGCTCCAGCTCACCGGGTAATAGAATGATTTTTCCATCGCATCCAACACCTTTCCGGTTTTCACTGCTCCCATTATATGCAACCCATTTGGGGTAAAAAAAGAAACGAGCGCGTAGATCAAGGAAAATAGGCTTTCTCTGTGGCCAAAATGTGCCGCGAGCGAAATTACGGCATGATTTTCAAAACAATTCAGTGTAAAGTGAAAGTATCCAGAAAATGGAGGGACGCTTTGTATGGCGCAGACACATTTGCACTTTAACATGCACATCGGAAAAAAGAAGCCGGAGAGCGTAATCAATCGGGAAACAGCGTGTCCTTTCTGTGATCGCGGCAGTTTGACTGACGTCCTGGAGCAGCGAGGTTCCATGATCTGGCTGATGAACAAATTTCCCGTCCTGCAAGACACGCATCAGACAGTGTTGATTGAATCAGAGGAGTGCAACGGCGACTGGTCGACGTATTCCCGGGAGCATGTGCACGCTTTGCTCTCCTTTGGCGTCGAGAAATGGCTGGAGATGGAGAGAAGCGGTTCTTTTCGCTCGGTTTTGTTTTTCAAAAACCACGGCCCGTATTCCGGCGGGAGCATTCGCCATCCGCACATGCAGATTGTCGGCCTGACTGGCTACGACTATCGCTCGCAAGTGAAGGACAGCGACTTTATGGGCATTACGATCGACAAGGAAGCAGGGATTTCCTGCACCCTCTCCACGCATCCGCGAGCGGGCTTTTTTGAATACAATGTCATTTTGGAGGACTTGGATCGGCTGCCCAAAATGGCCGAATACTTGCAAATATTGGCGCACTGGATTTTGCATCACGTCAATCCGCGCAACCAGAGCTACAACTTTTTCTTTTATCAATGGAAAGAAAAGCTGATTGCGAAAGCCATCCCGCGCTTTGTGACGTCGCCCCTGTACGTCGGCTACACGATTCCGCAAGTGGCAAACAACCTGGATGAAATGATCGAAGAAATGAGAAGGCATTATTTTTAACGAAAAAGGAGCGAGGCTTTTGACATACGAGATCGTAGCGAAACAAACATTGACCGCAGAGGAATTGGCGCAAATTAACGAATTGGTTCGATTATGCAACGAACATGACGGGATTGATCTGAAAATCAACCCGGACATGCTGCGAAACCGCTCAGGCAAACATACGGAAGATTTTCTCTGCTACGCGGACGGCAAACTGGTCGGATTCCTCGGCTTGTACGTTTTCCACAGGAAAGAGGCAGAAGCGAGCGGCATGGTACACCCTGACTATCGCCGAAAAGGAATTTTTTCCAGTTTGCAGCGAGCTGCCGAAGAAGCGTGCAAACAACGGGAAATTCCTTCGCTCCTCTTTATCGTCCAGCACAACTCGCAGTCCGGAGCAGCGTACATGCAGCAAATCGGCGCGACGTACGAACATTCGGAGCACTGGATGGACTTGGGCGAGGGCGGGCGTCAGACCTGTAACGACACGTTGCGAATCCGCCCGGAAACGGCTGACGATTACGAGACGCTGATTCAACTCAATGTGCACGGTTTTCAAATGGAAGAACAACAGGTGCGAGAGATGGCCGAGATGATGGCAAGCGATCTCAACTCCCGTACATACTTGGTGATTGTAGAAGAGGAAGCGGTCGGCAAAATCAGTGTGAGCCGCAAAGATGCGAAGGCGTTCATTTACGGATTTTGCGTCCATCCCGACCATCAAGGCAAAGGCTACGGCCGTCAGGCGTTGGCGCAAACGATTCGGCTGATCGAAGAGGAAGGCTACAAGCACGTCTCTCTGGAAGTCGCCTGTGAGAACAGCAAGGCGCTGGGGCTGTACGAATCTTGCGGCTTCGTCGTGAAGTCTGCCAACGATTACTACAGGCTGAATCTGTAGCAGGCAAACTGCTTTTGCTTGCACCTGCGGATTGGCAAACGCAGGAGCTTCCGTGCTACCATAGGGGAGAGGTAGCATTGCGGAAAAAGGAGTGACGAAAGATGAAACTGTTGTCGATCGAACCGACGCCGAGTCCGAACGTGATGAAGCTGAACGTGGACGAGACTCTGCCAGGCGGCGTGCAACATGTTTATACAAAGGCGGAAGCAGCGAAAGCGCCGGAACTGATGCAGGAGCTGCTCGCCATTGACGGAGTGACGTCGATTTTTCACACGGCGGACTTCCTGGCGTTGGAGCGCAAGTCGAATGCCGACTGGCAGCGCATTTTGACAGAAGCGCGGGAGATTTTGCAGGCAGGAAAAGGAACGGCAATTCCTGTCGTCTCCGCTGAGCAGGCGGGAGCCTACGGCGAGGCGCAAGTATTCGTCCAGATGTTTCGTGGCGTGCCGATGCAAGTGAAAGTAACGATGGGAACGGAGCAAATTCGCGCAGCTCTGCCTGAGCGATTCGGACAGGCTGCTGTACAGGCTGGATCTGCTTCGCCGAACTTGATCATGGAGCGAAAATGGGTGGAGCATGGCGTGCGTTACGGCGATTTGCGCGAAATTGGCGAAGAAGTAGCGCAAGAGGTCGATGCGACTTACCCGCCAAGCCGCGTGGAGGAAATCGTCCAGCAGGCGATGCTGCTTGGTCCTGGGGAAGCGCCGCAAGAAGTGGAGCGCGAGAAAAAAGTCGTCACGCTTGAGATGCTGGACGACCCGGATTGGCGAAACCGCTATGAAGCGCTGGATCGGATGGAGCCGACAGAGGCAGACTTGCCTGTCCTGGAAAAAGCGCTCCGCGATCCCAAGCCTTCCATTCGCAGGCTGGCTGTCGTCTACCTCGGCATGGTGGGCGGCGATAATGTGTTCCCGTTGTTGTTCGAGGCGCTGCGGGACGACTCTGTCTCCGTGAGAAGGACGGCTGGCGACACGCTGTCCGATTTGGGCGATGTCCGGGCGATTGGGCCGATGTGTGAGGCGCTCAAGGATCGGAACAAGCTGGTGCGCTGGCGTGCCGCTCGCTATTTGTTTGAAGTAGGCGATGAGACAGCCCTGGAAGCCCTGCACGCAGCCCAGAACGATCCTGAGTTCGAAGTCAGCTTGCAGGTGCAAATGGCTGTACAGCGGATCGAACGGGGAGAAGCTGCCAGCGGTACAGTTTGGCAGCAGATGACAAGACGCAACGACTAATCGCTCTATCGCGGCTTCCGAT
>NZ_DOTK01000063.1:0-25720 GCF_003521185.1 Brevibacillus sp. | reverse complement strand
TGGTTGCCGTAGTCAAAATGCCACCATTCGTCTGGGTAATTGGTGAATCCTACGCCTGTCATCACCGCATACAGCAAGCGGCGGTTGGCCTGCGCTTGTCTGTCGGACTCGTCAGTGAGCTCGTTGCTTTCAAAATAGCGCGTACAGGCGCGCGGTGAAAAGTCATCAAAAGCGGTTCCCATCTCCAGCCAGCCGTCAGGCCCGGCAATCGTCAGGTCAATGGCCCCTCCGGTCAGGTGACGCGGCGGTTTTGCCGGATCGTGCGTGGGGCGGGCCACAAAGCGGTGCAGCTCCGTGTACAATTCCTCGCCTTCGACGAAGCCTTGGGCGAGAAGCTGCGCTTTGAAACGGTCGTACAAGGCTTGCTGCACCCGGATCGGGCGGTATCCGTCCAGCACGACGAAGCGAAGATTGGGCGGGAGCAGCTTCGCGGCTTGCAAAAGCTTGTCTGCGACCCCTTTTCTGATCAGGCAATCCGCTGTGGCTCCGTCCAATTCCTGGATGTGGTAGGCCGGATATACCTCGAACTGTGGGGCATACTGCTTGAGAGAAATGAGCGGATCGTTGTTTTCACAGATGGCAGGGAGCGTGTCTGCCTCTTTTTGCGCCGGAGGAATCGGGGTATTCCAGTCCATGTGGCAACCACCTTTTGCGTTTTTCTTCATCATAGCACAGCCGATCTAGGTAAAAAATGGTATCAGACAGTATAAAAATAGACACAGTTCAATAATAGTTGACTTCCACCTTATCCATCCCTTATTCTATTGTAGGGTTTAGCTCATGAATCAACATCGCTAGTGCGTAGGGGAGATTGTGTATGACAACCAATCACTATGACGTTGTTATTGTAGGTGCCGGACTGGCTGGTCTTTCCAGTGCTGCCTACCTGTCGTCTAAAGGTAAAAAAGTTTTAGTTTTGGAGCGCGGACAATTGGGTGGACGTGCCGTTACATTGAAGATCAAAGGCTTTAACTTCAACTTCGGTGCTCACGCCATTTATGCTCGCGACAGCTCTGTATTGAGAACGTTTGAAAAAGAACTCGGACTCAACATTGACTGGCAAGATTTCAATCCGACAAAAGCGAAGTACGATATCGGAAGCGATCTGACTGCGGTTCCTTCCAACGTGCAAGGACTTTTCCAAACAAAGCTGCTCAAAGGGATGGACAAGGTGTTGTTCACATTTGAAATCCTGAAAACGATGCTCAAAGTGGAAAAAGGCCATCCGCACATGTCGATCCAAAAGTGGATGGAAAAAAAGCATGTCAGCGAAGAAGTGCAAGATATGATGCTGACACTCGCCTCCTCCAACTTCTTTACCCGTGAACCGGAAAAAATTCCGTCGGATGTGTTCTTCACGTACTACAGCCGTTTGTTCACCACGAACAAGCCTGTAGCTTATATCGGTGGCGGCTGGCAAGCTCTGATCGACGAATTTGTTCGCGTGATCGAAGCAAACCAGGGAACCATCATGCTCAAGAACAAAGTAGAAAAGTTCCTCGTAGAGAACGATCGCGTGGTTGGAGTGGTGACGCCGGAGGGCGAGTTTACGGCTGATGAGTTCGTCTGCTGTATTCCGCCGAAAGAGTTGGCAAAAGTATTCGCAGAAACGCGTCTGGAGCACGCAGTGGCCCAGCATGCGGAATACGAGCCGACAGTCGTCATGGTATACGACATTGGTTTGAAAGAGCGCATTGACGTGCCGTTCTCCTACATCTACGACAAGCAGAACAATATTTTTATCACCGACATCTCTTACTACGACCGCACTTGTGTGCCGGAGGGCGGACAGCTGTTGCAGGCGACTGCGTACATGCGTCAGGCCGACGTCGGCAACAAGGAAGCGGCAGATATCCGCAAGCAAGAGATCGAGAACCTGTACGACAAGCACTTCCCGGGCTGGCGCGAGCAATTGGTTGTTCCGCGTGTTTCCGCCCGCGCAGTGGTACAGGAGATCAAATGGACGATGAATCAAAAGCCAATGCCGACCTTCTTCCCGGACTACCGCAACCTGTTCTTTGCAGGAGACTGGTGTGAAGGGCAAGGCCAGTTGTCCGAGCTGTCCTTCTCCAGCGCATGGCAAGTGTCCAACCTGATTTTGGAAAAAGATAAGTAAAAGTAAGCGGGTCATTCCTTTTTGTTGCGAGAGGAAAGACCCGTTTTTTCGCGTGGGCGCAGAAAAGCCCGCCAGACGAAGCGGGCGGGCAGTGGCAAGCTACGCTTTTGGACCGTACGCGTCATACAAAAGACTGCCGATGCGGGCCATGACAGCAGCTGCATCTTTTTGCGCAAGACCTTTGTTGAGCAGGGAGACGCTGATCGCGTGCGGACCTGTGTAGAAAATTCCGACATCATGCGTGATTTTGGTAACCGAGCCTGTCTTGTTGGCGAACTCCCATTTGGGAACCATGCCGATGATCTCGCCATCCGGATCGGGCAAGAGGAACGGAAAACGGTCGCGATGCTGTTGCTGCTTCAAGATCGCAATCATTTTCAGACAGCTGTCGTAGGAGATGACTTTGCCAGTCGCCAAATAGCGGAGGTGGCTGCCGATATCTGCTGCTGTAATCTCGTTGTAGCCTTCCAGTTCGGCGGGCACGACCATCAGTTTGTTGTAAAAGGAGCTGTTTTCCATGCCTGTTTTGCGCATGGCGTTGCGGATGCTGTCTGTCCCGACGAGATCGATCATCATGTTCGTGGCTGTGTTGTCACTCTGGATGATCATCAAGGTGACGAGATCGTACACGGTGAACTCGGTTCCGGGTGTCATGTGCTGAAGAACGCCTGCCCCGCCGACGAGATCTTCCTGGCGCAGCTTGATTTTGTCTTCGAGAGCGAGCTTTCCGGCATACGCTTCCGCGAACACGGCTGTCATGATCGGCACCTTGATGACGCTTGCCGCATAAAACCGTTCGTTCTCGTTGATCGCGAGCTTTTCGTTTGTCTGTAAATCTTCCAGATAGACTCCCCACTCACCGCCAGCAGCTTCCAAAAGTTCTGAAACAGGGGTAAACAGACTGGATAGCATCAAACCCATCTCCTTTTTATTCGTGTAGACAAAATTTTCTCAAGATAATATTATTTAGTCATGCTCCTAACAATCAAGAAGAATTATTCCAAAGACGGGGGTTTTGTTGTGAAAAAGTTGAAGAATCTATCATTTTGCGCCGTTTTGCTGACCAGCTTGGTGTTTGCTGGCTGTGGAACGCCGCAAGCCGGCACGCCAGAGAAAGCGCCAGGTGCGCAAGAGGAGCAGAAAAGCGCGCCGCAAACAATGCAGGTCAACCTGAACACAGGTGAGCCGAACACGATCGACCCTGGACTGGCAGAAGATATCCCTTCGATGTCTGTTGCCCGTGCAGCATTTGATGGCCTCCTGCGCCTGAATGCAAAAGGCGAGCTGAAAGAGGCGGTCGCCGAGAAGTACGAAGTTTCCGCTGATGGCTTGACCTACACGTTCCATCTGCGCGATTCCAAATGGTCCAACGGCGATCCCGTTACGGCCCACGATTTTGAATACGCCTGGAAACGGGTGCTCGATCCCGAGACAGCGTCCGGCTATGCGTATCAGCTGTACTATTTGAAAAACGGGGAAGCGTTCAACGCCAAGAAGGCGAAAGCGGACGATGTCGGCGTGAAGGCGACCGATGACAAAACATTGGTCGTGACACTGGAAAATCCGGCTCCATTCTTCCCTGAGCTGGTGGCGTCCGTCACTTATTTCCCAGTCAATAAAAAGGCGGTCGAAGCCGGCAAGGATTGGGCTGCGAAGCCAGAAACGTACATCGGCAACGGCCCGTTTGTCCTGAAAAAATGGGAGCACAAATCGCTGATCGAGTTTGCGAAGAACGACTCCTACTGGGATAAAGACGCTGTGCAACTGTCTACTTTGACGATCAACATGATTGAAGATGCGAATACCGAGCTGTCCATGTTCGAAAAAGGCGATCTGGACTGGGCTGGCTCTCCGCTCGGCGACTTGCCGCTCGATGCGCTGGACTCGCTGAAAAATTCCGGGAAAATGCAGTCCCAGGCGACAGCAGGCACGTACTGGTACATTTTCAACACGACGCAAAAGCCGTTCGACAACAAAAAAATTCGCCAGGCGTTCGCAACTGCTGTCAACCGCAAGGAAATCTCGGAAAACGTAGTGCCGTTCAAGAGCACGCCAGCGCTGGGAATCCTCCCGCCAACCATGGCGCTCAATCCGGATGGCTACATCAAGGATGGCGACGTGGAAACAGCGAAAAAGCTGCTGGCCGAAGGAATGAAGGAAGCAGGCTTGACCCAGTTGCCTGAGTTGACGATCGCCTACAATACGACAGAAGTGAACCAGCGTATTGCCACTGTGATCCAGGATCAGTGGAGAAAAGCGTTTGGCATCGAAGTCAAGCTGGTGAACAAAGAGAACAAAGTCCACCGCGAGCAAATGAAAGAAGGCAACTTCACGATCGGCCGCGCCAGCTGGATCGGCGACTTTAACGATCCGATCAACTTCCTGGAAGTATTCAAGGGCGGCTTGAACACATCGAAATGGGAGAACAAAGAGTTCCTCGACCTGCTTGCCCAGTCTGCCAAGGAAGGCGATCTGGCAAAGCGCAAAGAAATTTTGCAAAAGGCGGACGCCATCGTCATGGATGAAATGCCTGCATTGCCGATCTACTATTTCACCTATGCGTGGGTGAAGCAAGACAGCGTAAAAGACGTCGTCGTGGACGCTCTCGGGTTCATCGACTTCAAGTACGCTTCAAACGTCAAATAAACCAAGGTAGCGATAAGGGAGTGACTTTGCGTGCGTCCGATTATTGGTGTCGCGTGTACGAAAATGTATTTCCCGAATAACAATCTGGATCAATTTTTTTACGTCGGCTCAGGCTATGTGGACGGAGTGGCCCGCGCAGGCGGGATACCGCTTATCCTGCCGCTTTTGACGGTACAGGAAGCGCCGTTTCGGGAAATGGTCGAGTCGCTCGACGGCCTGATTTTGACGGGCGGAGATGATCCTGCCCCTCACTTGTACGGGGAGGAACCGCTGCAAGGGCTGGGCGATATCGAATACGAGCGGGACTTGGCCGAGCTTGCGGTAATCAAGCTGGCGCTGGAGCTGAAAAAGCCGATTTTGGGCATTTGCCGCGGAATGCAGATTTTGAATGTAGCGTGTGGCGGCACGCTCATCCAGGATATTCCGAGCCAGGTTCCGGGAGCCTTCCAGCACGCGCAAAAAGGCTCGCGCCAGTACGGCGCACACAAAGTCACGCTGCAACCGGGATTTTTGGCGGACGCTCTCGGACAACAAGAAGTGTTGGTCAATACGTCCCACCATCAGGCAGTCAAGGACGTAGCGCCAGGCTTCCAGATGACAGGATGCGCGGCTGACGGAGTGATTGAAGCGATTGAGAGTCAAAACGGGCTGTACATCGGTGTGCAATGGCATCCCGAGCGGATGTGGTCGCACGATAGCCAGATGTTTAAAATCGCCCAGGCATTTATTGCCCGGGTAAAACAGCAAAAGCTGCAAGCCAACTAAACGAAAAGCCGTTCTGCACTTGCGCAGGGCGGCTTTTTGCAATCGCAAAACGATTTTCGATGTATACTGGGCTTAGAGGTGAGTGAAATGTTGCCAATTGGAGCAAAAGCCCCTTTCTTTTCCGCCAAAAGCACAAAAGGCCCGGTCGATTTGCGCGACTATGTAGGCAAGCAAACGATCGTGCTGGTCTTTTACCCGGGAGATGATACCCCGGTATGCACGAAGCAACTGTGCGCCCTTCAGGACAACTACGGCACATTGCAGCAAAAAAATACGGTCGTGTTTGGCATCAATCCGGGTGAACTGGACAAAAAGCAGGCGTTTGCAACGAAATTTCAGTATGAATTTCCTTTGATCGTCGATGAAGGCCAAAAAATTCGCGAGGCATATGATGTAGGAAAAATCCTCGGGTTGTTTTTCCAGCAGCGAATCGTCTATATCATCGGCAAAGACGGGACGATCGTCTACGCGAAAAAAGGCAATCCTCCCGTATCCGAGCTGCTTCGGGTCATGGAAGCGCAAGAGCAATAACGGGCGAACGGCGGTTGGGGAGATATCCGCTTGCATTGAAGGGCCAAAACAAGGATAATACAAGTACAAATGAGAATGTATGTTTGGTGGTTATCCGCTATGAAAAAATTCCTTCATCTGGATATCGACGCGTTTTTCGCCAGTGTAGAGCAGCTTGACCGCCCCGAGTTGCGCGGCAAGCCGGTCATCGTCGGGGGAACAGCCAATCGCGGCGTCGTCTCGACGTGCAGCTACGAGGCGCGCAAGTACGGTGTTCGCTCTGCCATGCCTGTCGCGATGGCGAGAAAAAAATGCCCGCAGGGTGTGTACCTCCCCGTCCGCTATGGGCGTTACATCGAGAAATCGGCGGAAGTCAGGGAGATTTTCACTTCCTATACGGCGCGTTACCAAACGGTCGGGTTGGACGAAGCCTACCTGGACGTCACGGACTACGAGAATGCCGTTCCCGTCGCGCGCGAGCTCAAGCGGCGAATCAAACGGGAGACAGGATTAACCTGTAGTATCGGTCTTTCCTATAATATGTCGCTGGCGAAAATCGCCAGTGATTTGAAAAAGCCGGATGCTTTTGTCATCATTCGTCCCGAGCAGGCGCTGGACGTACTGCGCCCTTTGCCGATCGGAACGCTGCACGGCGTCGGAAAAAAATCGCAGGAATTGCTCGCCAAAAAGGGCATTGCTACGGTCGAGGACTTTTGGCAACTGTCTCTGGACGAGGTCGTGCAACTGTTCGGCAAGTTTGGCCGCTCGCTGTACGACCGCTCCAGAGGGGAAGACAGCCGGGAGATCGTGATGGACCGCGCACCGAAGTCGACGAGCCGCGAGACGACACTGTCTTTTGACTTGTATGACCGCGAGTCGATCGCGCCGATTGCCTATTCCTTGCTGCGGGAAGTCGAAGAGGACGTGCGCCAGGATGGGGTCGAGCCGCAGACGATTACGCTCAAGATCAAGTACGCCGATTTTACGCAACGGACCAAACAGCACAAGGCAGTCGCAGGGGCCAACTGGCAAGAACTTCTGGACGATTTGCTCGATGCGTTTGATTACTCGCCGGGTGTCAGGCTGGTCGGAGTTGGCTTTTCCAATTTTGCCGAGCCGAAACAGGAGCGCTACGAGCAATTGTCCATGTTTCCTTGGAAGCTGGGGAGATAGGAGGAGGGGCAATGGGCGAGGAGAACCCGTTTCATTGTTGTGCGACCTGTACGCATTTTCGCGTGGAAAAAGCGCCCGGCGGCGTGACTTATCGCTGTTCGCGGCTGACGTACGAGACGCGTCCGGACTACCGTTTTCAGTGCTGGACTCCGACGGAGCGGGTCAAACGTTTGATGGAGACGAGACAACAACCGTTCGATAGCGAATAAAAGACGACACCCCCGATGGCCACGTACTAGCGTGACAGCGGGGGTGTCGTTTGTTTGGCTGGAGCATGTGGTTGCTTCGTCAGTGGCTTGGTCACTCGGTTGCTCGGTCACTCGGTTGCTCGGTCACTCGGTTGCTCAGTCACTCAGTCGCTTGGTCACCCAGTCGCTGCCGCAGCATTCGTCTGTGCGTTTCCTTTAGACATTAAGACGAATGCATCTCGCCTTTTGACGAAGAGACACGCACGGCTCCACTCGCTTTGAGCTGGAGGAACAGCATGATGCCGAAGCCAAGCACGGCTGCTGCCACAACGAGGATGGCAGACGATACAGGCAACAAATCCGTCAAAATGCCGCCTGCCAACGGCCCGGCTACCATGCCGATCCCGTGGAACATGTTGAACAAAGCGTAGGCTGTGCCATAGGCGCCGCTTCCCCCTTGGTCGATGATGCTGCCCAAAGTCGGGAGCGTGGGTGACAGCGTAAAGCCTACGCCTGCGCCGACAAGCGCCATCGCAATTCCCGCCTGCCACAGCGAGCCAGCCCATACCAGTGAAGGCATGAAGACAGCGAGGATGACGATTCCGGCGAACATCAGCTTATACGGATTAAAACGGTTGGACAGCGAGCCTGCTACCGGGGCAATCAATCCGTAGGCCAAAGTCATCGCCGCAAACAGCAAGCCGATCGCAGTCGGGGTGATGCTGAACTTTTGCGTTAAAAAGACGGGCAGCGTCGGCTCCAAGAGACAGAGCGATACTTCCGCCAGCAGGACGATTCCGGCGATGAAGACGACCTGTGGATTGCGCAAAAATCCGCCTACCGCAAGCTTTTCGCTGGCTGTACGAGCCGCTTCTTCCTTCAGGAACAAAAAGACGAGTACGATGTTGATGACCGTAAAGGCCGCAGCGGCGAGAAACGGCATCCGGTGATCGCTGATCTCAAACAGCCAGCCGCCGATCGGTGCGCCGAGCAAAGTGCCTGTAGAAATAGCGGTCAACGCCGTTCCCATGACCGCTCCGCGCATTTTCGGAGGGAACAGGTCGGCGAGCAGGGCGAGAGCGGTCGGCCAAGTCGCAGCCGCTGCAATCCCTTGCACGAAGCGGGCAGTAATCAACAGGGCCATGGTGTCAGAGAACGCGAACAGCAGCGTGGAAGCTGCCAGCCCAATCAAGCCGACCAACAGCACGGCACGTCTGCCCAAGCGGTCCGAGATCGGGCCGAAGATCGGAGTGGCGAGCAGCATGGCGACCGCATAGCTGCTGAACAGAATGCCCATCATGGTAGAGGAGGGCTTTAGCGTCTCGGAAAAATAAGGGACGATTGGAATCAACAGACTGTAGAGCAGCATATCGATGAACAAAATCAGAATCACGAACAGCAAGCCAGTGCGTTGCGCTTTTGTCATTTGGGTAAAAACAGCCATGGTGAACACCTCTTTCAAGTCGTGTACTCGAAAAACTATTTTTGTTTTATTGGTTTTCGCAAAAAAAGAGAATAAAAGGGGCTACCTTTTATCCACAGGGATCAGGCCGTACAACAGAACATCGACAATCGCCGCCAAAGCTTCGGAAACCGTAATCTGGTTTTTCATGTAAAAGCGCTGATCCAGTGTCGAATTGACGGCGTCGATGATCAGCTTCATCACTAATGTCACGTTCATGTTGACGATCAGCCCCTCTTTGACCCCTTGTTCAATCAGGGCGCGCAGCGTCTGCCAATCGTCCGAGAGCGCGGAGTCGACCAGAGCCCATTGCTCCGGGTAGTAGCGCTTCATCTGTTCAAGAATGCGCAAATCGTAAAACTCGTAGTGTGTCGGCAACACCAGCATGACCCCTTTGATTTTATCGAGGAGAGAAAGACTGTCGTCAGCGAGAATTTGCCGGGTTTTTTCATCGCCCTCGGCAAACGTCTGGGAGATGATTGTTTCGAGAATCTCCACTTTGGAAGAAAAATGCTCATACAGCGTTCGCTTGCTGATCCCCAGCCTGCGCGCCAGGTCGTCCATGGAAAACTTCATGCCTTTTTCTCTGATCTCTTCAATAAAACCTTTCATGATTCGGTCTTTCATCTTCAGCGACCCCCTGCCTGACTTACGGGTGAAAACTATTTAAACAAAAACAGTTTTATAAGTACCGCCATTATGACACACTCTGATTGTCCGTGGCAAGGGGCGGCGCAAGCTTTTTCTTTTGCAACAGAGTGGTCGATTATGGTATAGTAGGTGCCGAAATCGCGGTTAATGGCTGCACATCATTTGGAGGTGCCCCGTGTTTTTAAACAAGCTGATGCCCAGTCAGTTCGTAGAGTCAATCCATCACATTGATATAGATCAATTGAAACGAAATAAAATCCGTGCGGTGATAACAGACCTGGACAATACGTTGGTGGAGTGGGACAGGCCGGAGGCTACTCCGGAGGTAATCGACTGGCTGGCCCGGATGCAGGAAGCAGGCATTCAGGTCACCGTTGTGTCCAACAACAACAAGGAGCGCGTACACCGCTTCTGTGCACCACTCGATCTCGGTTTTATTTGTGCGGCGAAAAAGCCGACCAACCGTGCCTTTTTGCAGGCAGTTCGGCAAATGAACGTGACCATCGCCGAGACTGTCGTGATTGGCGATCAATTGTTTACTGATGTGCTGGGGGGAAATCGACTGGGGTTTCATACGATCCTGGTCGTGCCTGTGGCCCAGACGGACGGTTTCTGGACGCGCTTTAACCGTCAGATGGAGCGCGTGGCTTTAAGCTGGATGGAAAGGAAAGGAATGGTTTCGTGGAGGAGAAAAGCATGACGGAACAAACACTCGGCTCTTGTGCCGGATGTGGGATCGCGATTCAGACAGAGGATGCGAAAAAGCCCGGCTATGCGCCGGAGTCGGCATTGGGGCGCAAGGTCGTCATCTGTCAGCGCTGCTATCGCATCAAGCATTACAATGAAGTCGCTCCGGTAGGAATGGGTGACGACGACTTCCTGAAAATTTTGGATGGCATCGGCTCTACGCAATCGCTGGTCGTCATGGTCGTCGATATTTTTGACTTTCAAGGCTCCTGGCTCAGAGGGCTGCCGCGCTTTGTCGGGAAAAACCCGATTTTGCTCGTGGGCAACAAAGTGGACTTGCTGCCGAAAAACATCAACCTGAACCGCGTGCGCAACTGGATGCAGCATGAAGCAAAAGAGCGCGGCTTGCGCCCGGAAGACATCGTGCTGATCAGCGCGCAAAAAGGACTGCATATCGACGAACTGTTGAATCGGATCGGGGAGCTGCGCAAAGGGCGCGACGTGTACATCGTCGGAGTGACCAATGTCGGCAAATCGACGATGATCAACCGCATCCTGCACGATTACGGAGCCGCAGAGCTGGAGATCACGACATCGCCGTTCCCTGGCACGACGCTCGATAAAATCGAAATTCCGCTGGAAGACGGCCGCTCCATTTACGATACGCCGGGCATCATCAACCGCGATCAGATTGGACATATGGTGTCGCCAGCCGATTTGCGCAAAATCACTCCGAAAAGCCGGATCAACTCCAAAGTATACCAGCTCGAAGCTGGACAAACTCTGTTTCTCGGCGGCTTGGCACGCATCGACTTTGTGCGTGGATCTAAACAGCCGTTTGTCGTTTATGTAGACAACGACCTGTACATTCATCGCACGAAGCTGGAAAAAGCGGACGAAGTGATGGAAAAGCATCACGGCACGCTGCTGGTGCCTCCGACAGGAGAAGAAGCGGCAAAAGCGCTCCCGCCGTTCGTCAAGCATTCCTTCAAGGTGACCCAATCGCAAATGTCTACGGATATCGTCATCTCCGGGCTGGGCTGGGTGACCATTCAAGGCAAGTACGAAGCGAACGTCGTGGTTCACGCGCCAAAAGGAGTAAGCGTGGGCATGCGCCGCGGGCTGATCTAGCCAGTTCAACAAGTATCCGCGTATGGCGCTCCCTTTTTCGTGCCATATGCTAGAGAGAGAAGCTACGGGGGAGGAAATGCTCCATGATTACAAGCAAAACGCAGTTGGTTGGCCTGTTCGGACATCCGGTTTCCCATTCCCAATCTCCGATGATGCACAATGCTGCTTTTTCCGAGACCGGACTTGGATTCGCTTATGCGGCGTTTGACGTAGACCCGGAAGACTTGGCGGACGCGGTAGCGGGGATTCGCGCATTGGGCTTGCGCGGGATTAACGTGACGATTCCCCACAAGGTGGCGATCATGCCGATGCTCGATGAAATCGATCCATTGGCGAAGCGCATCGGCGCGGTCAATACGGTCGTAAGCAAGGATGGCAGGCTGATCGGTTACAATACGGACGGCATGGGCTACGTCCGCTCGCTTGTAGCGGAGACGGGGATCGTGCTGGACAAACAAATTGTTACGATGATGGGCGCGGGCGGAGCTGCCCGTGCTGTTGCGTTTACTTTGGCGGAAAAAGGCGTCAAGGAAATTCGCATCATCAACCGCTCGCGGGAAAGAGCGGCTGTACTGGCAGAGCATGTGGGAACACTCGTCCCGACGCGGATCGTGGAGCAAGGGGAAGGCAAAGACGCCATCGCGGACTCCTCCCTGTTGATCAACACGACTTCCATCGGCATGCTGCCAAACGTGCAGGAAACCCCTGTGCCAGCAGAATGGCTCCATCCCGGCCTGACTGTCAGCGATCTGATCTACAACCCGCTGGAGACGCGCCTGTTGCGTGAAGCGAAAGAAATCGGCGCGACTGTCCACTCCGGCGTCGGGATGTTCGTAAACCAGGGGGCACTGGCATTTGAGCTGTGGACGGGAACAGACGCACCGACAGATGTCATGCGTGAGATTGTCTTGCAGCAACTGACGAAAACAACCTGATCAATCTTGATTGCAGGAATTAAAAGGAGGCATGCCGATGTTGACCGGCAAGCAAAAGCGCTTTTTGCGCGCAGAAGCACACCATCTCACCCCGATTTTCCAAGTAGGAAAAGGGGGCGTGAATGAAAATATGATCACCCAGATCAAAGAGGCGCTGGAAGTGCGCGAATTGATCAAAGTAGCGATCTTGCAAAACAACAGCGATGACAAACACGAGGTAGCAGAAGATTTGGCAGCAGGTGCGGGTGCCGAGCTGGTACAGCTGATCGGCCATACGGTTGTCTTGTACAAAGAGTCACGGGAGCACAAGACCATCAAGCTGCCGTAACCATAAGGACTACCGCCATGAAGCATGCCGTCAAAAAAGTAGGGATGATGGGCGGGACATTCGATCCGATCCACTGCGGTCATTTGCTGGCAGCAGAACAAGCCAGGGAACAGGCCGGGCTTGATGAAATCTGGTTCATGCCGACGCACATTCCTCCGCACAAACAGAGGGACAGTCTGACATTGGCAGAGCATCGCCTGAACATGGTTCAGATGGCTGTGGCCGATCACGAGGCTTTTCGCGTCACGGATATCGAGCTGAGAAGAGAAGGCCCGTCATACACTTACGACACAATGGTTCAGCTAACACAGCAGTTCCCTGATTGTCAGTTTTCTTTTATTATTGGGGGAGACATGGTCAAAATCTTGCCCAAATGGTACCAGTTCCAAGAGCTGCTTCGCATGGTACGCTTTATAGGACTCGCCCGGCCGGGCACCGAGCTGGATCGGGAGGCAAGCGAGTACGTCACGTTTGTGGAGATGCCGGTTTGGGACATCTCTTCCACGTTGATCCGCGAAAAGGCGGCTGCGGGCAAAAGCATCCGCTACTTGGTGCCAGCTGCTGTGGAGCGCTATATAAAGGAGAACCGATTCTATGAAACTCTTGACTAATCGGGAAGAACTGCTTGCCCGCATTCGGGCGCAAATGCATGAAAAGCGCTTCAACCACACGCTCGGAGTCGCCCAGTCAGCTCGCAACCTTGCCGTTCGCTACGGGGCTGACCCGGACAAAGCGGAGCTTGCAGGGTTGTTGCACGACTACTGCAAATGCTGGCCCGTGGAGAAAATGTTCGAAATTCTCGTTCGCCACGATATGCCGACAGAGCTTCTGGAAGGGGAAAAAGAGCTGTGGCACGCTTTTGCCGGGGCGATCGTCATCCAGACGGATCTCGGGGTGACAGATACGGATATTTTGCAAGCCGTTCGCTACCACACGACGGGGCGAGCGGGGATGTCCCTGTTAGAAAAAGTCGTTTGTGTGGCAGACTATATAGAACCGAACCGCATTTTTCCTGGTGTCGACGAGATTCGCGCGCTGGCTGAAAAGAATTTGGATCAAGCCTTGGCACTAGCTTTGGGCGGCACCATTCAGTTTTTGATAGAAAAGCAGAAAACGGTTTATCCGTTGACGCTGATTGCCTATAACGATTTGGTATCCCGCAAAGGGAGAGAAGGAGGGTTTTGATGGTTAAAACAGTAGAAGAGTTGGCTCGCTTGGTAGTGAAGGCAGCCGATGACAAAAAGGCAGAAAATCTCAAGGTGCTGGACATCAGCAAGCTGTCCGTCATTGCAGATTACTTCATGATTTGCCACGGAAACAACGAGCGCCAAGTACAGGCAATCGTGCGCGAAATTCGCGACCAGGCCCATAAAAACGGCTATGATGTTCGCGGGATCGAAGGGGCAGACGAAGGACGCTGGGTGCTGGTTGACCTGGGAGATATCGTCATTCACGTCTTCCACCGGGAAGATCGCGAGTTTTACAACCTGGAGCGCCTGTGGAAGGATGCAGAAGAGGTTTCCTTCGCTGTGCAAGGGTAATAAAGATGGCCTACGCACACATGGCCGCCGTCTACGATGCGTTGATGGCAGACACCCCCTACGATCAGTGGCTCGATTGGATTGAGCGTAGCTGGCAAAAAGGCAGCGCACCCAAGCGGATTATCGATCTCGGCTGCGGGACAGGGACGATCGCCATTCCGCTGGCGAAGCGGGGCTATCGCGTCACAGGTGTCGACCTCTCAGCCGAAATGCTGGCGATTGCCTACGATAAAATGCGCCAGGAGCAAGTAGAGGTAGCGTGGGTGGAACAAGATATGCGCGAGCTTTCCTTGCCGGAAGCCGATGCGGTCATTTCCTTGTGCGACTCTCTCAGCTACTTGACAGAAGAGGCGGACGTGCAAGAGACGTTCCGACGCGTGTTCGCTCATCTTGCTCCAGGGGGAAGCTTCTTGTTTGATGTGCACAGTCCGTACAAGATGCTGCACGTTTTCGGAGACGAGACGTTCACCTACGTCGACGACGAGGTTTCGTACATTTGGCAATGTTTCTGCGACCCGCTTCGCCTGGAAGTAGAGCATCAGCTGACCTTTTTCATCCGCCAGCCAAACGGCTTGTACGAGCGGATGGAGGAGGAGCACTGGCAAAGAGCTTACCAGCCTGTGCAACTGATGCGCTGGCTCGCGGAGGCCGGGTTCACGGACATCGTCATTACGGCAGACTATTCGGACTTGCCACCGCAGGAAGCGAGCGAGCGCCTGCTTTTTTCCGCACGCAAGCCATAAAGTTTGACATGGTTGGTTCCAATTGACTATAATGGCGTTATAACTGCAAATTTCGACGCGTTTAAGAGGAATAGTAGGAATATGCCCCGCGAGCATACAGAGAGTTGACGGCAGGTGCAAGTCAACCCGGGATCGTCCGAACTCGCCTCTCAGCACTCGCCTTGAAGGCCATTCTAATATGGTTGTGTAAGGGTGGGCGGCTCATCCCCGTTACGGATTTAAGCGGGTGGATGCTTTGCATTCGCCAATGTGGGTGGTACCGCGGGAGTATAAACAAACCTCTCGTCCCTTTCGTTCAAGCGATTGGGGCGTGAGGTTTTCTTTATATGGCCGAAAGGCAGTTTGGATCATGATGTTGGCAACAGCTTGGCATAGCCAAGTTTTCTACTTTTTTACCTATTTTAAGATGGGAGTGCTCTACCATGGTTTTCAGTCATCGTGAAGTCGAAAAAAAATGGCAACAATACTGGGAGCAAAACAAAACCTTTAAAACATCAGAAGACCCAGGCAAGCAAAAGTTTTACGCTCTCGATATGTTCCCGTACCCTTCCGGTGCAGGGCTGCACGTCGGACACCCGGAAGGCTATACGGCTACCGATATTTTGTCCCGCATGAAGCGGATGCAAGGCTACAACGTGCTTCACCCAATGGGGTGGGATGCGTTTGGTCTGCCTGCTGAGCAATACGCGCTCGACACAGGCAATGACCCTGCGGAGTTCACGGAAAAAAATATCAACACGTTCCGCCGCCAAATCAAGTCTTTGGGCTTCTCCTACGATTGGGACAGAGAGATCAACACGACTGACCCGCACTACTACAAATGGACCCAGTGGATTTTCACGAAGCTGTATGAGCACGGCTTGGCGTACATTGACGAAGTAGCTGTAAACTGGTGCCCTGCACTGGGAACGGTGCTGGCAAACGAAGAAGTCATCGATGGCAAGAGCGAGCGCGGCGGACATCCAGTCGAGCGCCGTCCAATGAAGCAATGGGTGCTGAAAATTACGGCCTATGCGGAAAGACTGCTGCAAGACCTGGAAGAGCTGGATTGGCCGGAGAGCATCAAGGAAATGCAGCGCAACTGGATCGGCCGCTCCGAAGGGGCAGAAGTTACTTTTGCCGTCGACGGACACGATCAAAGCTTTACCGTCTTCACGACGCGCCCGGACACGCTCTACGGCGCTACTTACGCGGTACTCGCTCCAGAGCACAAACTGGTTGAGCAGATTACCAGCCCAGAGCAAAAAGCAGCCGTAGAAGCTTATCTGGAGCAAGCCAAACACAAAAGCGATCTGGAACGTACAGACCTGGCAAAAGAAAAGACAGGGGTATTCACCGGGGCATACGCCATCAATCCGGTAAACGGCGAGCGCCTGCCGATCTGGATCGCGGACTACGTGCTGATCAGCTATGGAACCGGCTCGATCATGGCGGTACCTGCACACGACGAGCGCGACTATGAATTTGCAAAAACATTCGACCTGCCGATCAAAGCAGTAATCGCGGGTGGAGACATTTCCAAAGAAGCGTACACAGGCGATGGAGAGCATATCAATTCCGGCATGCTCGACGGTCTGAACAAAGAGCAGGCGATCAACAAAATGATCGAATGGCTGGAAGCCGAAGGCAAAGGAAATCGCAAAGTGACCTACCGTCTGCGCGACTGGCTGTTCAGCCGTCAACGCTACTGGGGTGAGCCGATTCCGATTTTGCACCTCGAAGATGGCACGATGAAAACTGTTCCCGTATCCGAACTGCCGATTATGCTGCCAAAAACAAAAGAAATCAAGCCATCCGGCACGGGCGAATCGCCGCTTGCCAACATTACCGACTGGCTGAACACCGTCGATCCGGAAACAGGCATGAAAGCGCGCCGCGAAACCAACACGATGCCGCAATGGGCGGGCAGCTGCTGGTACTTCCTGCGCTTTATCGATCCGCACAACGATCAAGCCATGGCTGATCCGGAAAAGCTGAAAGAATGGCTGCCAGTCGACATCTACATCGGTGGAGCAGAGCACGCGGTACTGCACTTGCTGTACTCCCGTTTCTGGCACAAATTCCTGTACGACATCGGCGTCGTACCTACCAAGGAGCCATTCCAAAAGCTGTTTAACCAAGGAATGATCCTCGGCGAAAACAACGAAAAAATGAGCAAATCCAAAGGCAACGTCGTCAACCCTGACGATATCGTACACAGCCACGGCGCCGATACGCTCCGCCTGTACGAGATGTTCATGGGGCCGCTGGATGCTTCCATCGCCTGGTCGACAAAAGGCCTCGATGGTGCGCGCCGCTTCCTGGACCGCGTATACCGCCTGTTCGTGCAAGACAACGGCGAGCTGAACGAGAAAATCGTCGATACGAAAAAAGCGACGAGCATGGAGCGCGTTTACCATCAAACCGTGAAAAAAGTAACCGAAGACTACGAGGGCCTGCGTTTCAACACAGGTATCTCCCAACTGATGGTATTCGTGAACGAAGCGTACAAAGCAGACGTTCTGCCGAAATCGTACATGGAAGACTTCGTAAAAATGTTGTCGCCAATCGCTCCGCACCTGGGTGAAGAACTGTGGGAGAAGCTCGGACACAACGAAACGATCTCCTACGAAGCATGGCCAACTTACGATGAGTCGAAGCTGGTGGAGGACGAAGTGGAAATCGTCATCCAGATCAACGGCAAGAACAAAGAGAAGTTGCTGATCGCTTCCGATTCGACCAAGGAACAAATGGAAGAGCTGGCGCTTAACAACGACATGATCAAAGAACTGATCGATGGCAAAACGATCGTCAAAATCATTGCCGTTCCTGGCAAACTGGTCAACATCGTCGTTCGCTAATCGATTCGAGTGAACAACCATACAAGATTATTTGCTTGCTACTTCTGTCTTTAGCAATCACTGCTGGTTAGAAGAGGGAGCATGATAATCCAAACGGAAAAAAGGAGTGGAGCCTGCACGACAGGCGTCCCACTCCTTTTTGATTATCTGCGTGCGGGTCCGGCAAGCAAGCCTGTCACGCGGCGTCTGATCAAGCGTACTGTCACGCAGCCTATCACGCGCCCGGGTCAAGCGTACTGTCACGCGATCTTTTAATCGACCTGTGCAACGATCAGCACATATGCAAGCTACCGGGGCTGCTCATTCAAGTAACGGTCAAGCAGTTCCTGATCCTCGGAAAATTTCGCTCGTGTGCGCTGGAATACTTCTCTGAAAATGCCTGGAAACTTACTTTGCAAAGGAATCAAACCTTCCCCGGTGATGCCTCCCGGGACGCAGACCCGTTGCTGCAAGGAAGGGAGCGTAAATTTTTCTTCCCGAAGCAAGTCAGCCACGCCGATCAGCATCTGCGAGGTCAAATACGTAGCAGCCTCTGGAGAAATGTTCGTCTCCTCCACGGCATCTTGAATCATCTGCTGCAAAATGTAGCTGAGAAAAGCAGGGCCGCAACTGGCGATGTCCGAAGTGATGCGCAAAAACGGTTCGCTGATTTCGACCGGGGTACTGATGTGGGCGAAAAGATTGCGGATGTAATGACGTTGCTCCTCGCTAACCCGCGACCCGAACTCGCATAGACTGACTCCGCTTTGTGCGGCATTGGTAATGCTGGGCACGACCCGGGCGATGGCGCATGGCACTTTCGATTCCAAATGCTCCAGTTTGATCGGGCTGGTAATGGTGATGAACAGATGTTCCTCCGTCAAGGCAGGGGCGAGTTGGGCAAGCAGCTCGCTGTATTCCAGCGGCTTGACGCACAACACGATGATGTTGGCTTCTCTGGCCAAGTCTGCGTTGCTATGAGCGACCGCCAGCCCGCCAAGCCGCTTTGCGAGCTGTTCGGCTTTTTCGATTGTGCGATTGGTGATGATCATTTGGCTGGGAGACAGCGCTTTGGCGGACAGCAATGCTTCAATTAAGATACTGCCCATGCTGCCCGTACCAATGAACCCGATTTTATCCATGGGCATACCTCCCTCCGATATTCTTTTCCCATTCTATGTGGCAATTTTGCCAATCATGACCGGATGATCGTTTATTGCGCAACGATGTGGTCTTTGATCTTCTCGAACATCTTGGCCCCGATCCCCGATACCTTTTTCAACTCGTCGACCGAGCGAAAACGACCGACTTGTGTGCGGTATTCCAGGATCGCTGCTGCCCGCGACTCGCCGATTCCAGGCAACGTCATCAGCTCATGGACTGTGGCCGAGTTGAGATTGACCGTTTTGCCTGGTTGCTTGCTGCTCCCCGCACCTAGAGCACCATTCCCGCCCACCTGGACAGAAGCGGGGGAGGGCAAGCCTACGCCGGGCAGGGGAGAAGTGCCGCTGCTGCCTTTTGCCGGAATGATCAAGGCGGTGCCGTCAGCGAGTGGCTGAGCCAGATTGATTTGATCGAGGTCTGCCTGTGGAAGCGCTCCGCCAGCCTCTTCGATCGCATCTGCGACCCGCTTGCCAGGTGCAAAGCGATACAGCCCCGGTTTTTTCACTTTTCCTTTCACGTCGACGTAAAGAGACGGAGCAGCTTGCTCTTGTGCCGCCCCGGCTGCAAGCTGCCTGGAAGCCGAAGCCGAAGCAGGCACCGACGTGTCAGGTGCGGCTCTTTGCTCCGCTGGCGCGGTGGCAACGGATGGCGCTTTCGGCTCCGCTGCGCCCTGCGCATAGGCAGACGCAGCGATCGGCACGCCAACCGTCCCTTCGCGGTTGTCTCGCTGATAAAGCCAAAAGCTGAGCGCCAAAAAAGCGATGGCCGCAACGATCAGAATGAGACGGCGATAACGTTCCCACCAATCGAGAAGCATGACAAAAGACCCTCCCTTACCCCGCGCGTGATTGTGAAATCGCTCTAGTCACAATCTACGAAAAGTAAGAGAGGGTCTGCAAATTTTTTTCACTCGCTCCTTGCCAGTTAAGTTAACCGATGTGCTGCAAGGAATTTTTTTTGCGGCGAATGTCTACGTTTGGACTCACATACGGATCAAACGTATATTTTTGCTCGATGAAAATCTGGTGCCACAGCATGAAGACGAGAATCGTCCAGATTTTGCGGCTGTAGTCGGCATTGCCTTCGCGATGCTCGTCAAGCATGTAGAGCACGTAAGCCTTGTTGATCAAATTGTCGACCTTCGATTCGAAAATGATCTCTTTGGCCCATTTGTAAAACTCGTTTTTCAGCCAATGGCGCGTCGGAACCGGGAAGCCCAGTTTCTTCTTCGATTTGATTTCCTGCGGCAAGAAGTCTTTCATCGCCTCGCGCAGAACGTGTTTGGTCGTGCCGTTGGCGATCTTGTACTTCGTCGGAATGGTCGCAGCAAATTCGAACACCTTCAGATCGATGAACGGAACGCGCAGCTCCAGGGAGTTGGCCATCGTCATTTTGTCGGCTTTCATCAAAATGTTTCCGCGCAGCCAAGTGTGAATGTCCAGATACTGCATTTTCGTTACATCATCGTACTGGGAGGCGCGCTTGTAAATGTCCTCGGTGATCGTAAACGGCGAGACGTACGATTCAGAGCGTGCGATGTCGTCCATCACGACGCGTCTTTTCATCTCTTCGCTGAAGATCAGGGCGTTTCCGAAAAAGCGTTGCTCAACCGTTTTCGAACCGCGGATGAGGAAGTTTTTCCCTTTTACCTGATCAGGCAGGCGATGGGCCATGTAGCCGATGGACTGACGCATCCAGCCCGGCATGCCGGAAAACATTTTGAGAGAGCTAGGTTCTCTGTAGATGTTGTACCCGCCAAAAAATTCGTCGGCACCTTCGCCAGACAAGACGACAGTGACGTGCTCGCTTGCCATTTGCGCAACGAAGTAGAGCAAGATCGCAGAAGGGTCTGCCACCGGCTCATCCTGATGCCAGATGAGACGCGGCAATTCGTCCATGTATTGCTGGGCGTTGATTACCCGCTCGAAGTGCTCGGTTCCCAAAAAGCCAGCCGTGCGCTTGGCGAAATCAAGCTCGCTGTAGCCAGGGATGTCTGATCCGACGGAAAAAGTTTTCACCGGCTCATAGGTGCGCAGCATGGCGACGATACTGCTGGAATCGACGCCGCTGGAGAGGAAAGCTCCGCGCGGCACTTCGCTAATCCGGTGCTTGTCGATCGACTCCATCATCACATCGCGGGTTCCTTCGACGAAATACGAGAACGGCTTGCTCTCATCCGGCTTGAACTCCACGTCCCAGTAGCGTTCCAGCTTGATCTGGTCGTTTTCGACGATGAACGAGTGCGCTGGCGGGATGCGATAGATGCCTTGATACATCGTTTCCGGATCAGGCACGTATTGGAAAGTCAAGTAATGATAAAAACCGTTGTGGTTTACTTCGCGCGTAAATCCAGGAATCTCCAGCAAGCTTTTGATTTCGCTGGCGACCCCGATGGAATCTTGCGTCTCCACGTAGTAGAGCGGCTTGATCCCGAAGTGGTCGCGTGCGCCGAACAACCGTTTTTTGCGGGAGTCGTAAATGGTAAAGCCGAACATGCCGCGCAAATGTTTAGGTGCTTCTGTTCCTACCTCCTCGTAGAGGTGCAGGATGGTTTCAATATCAGAATCGGTATGGAAAACGTGACCGATGTCTTTTAACCATTGTTGCAATTCCTTGTAGTTGTACACTTCACCGTTGCCAATAATCCAGATGTCACGTGTTTCGTTAAACAGCGGTTGATGCCCGCCTTCCACGTCAATGATGCTTAAACGACGAAAGCCCAGGGCGATGTTGTCTTCGAGATGAAAACCATCGTCGTCTGGACCACGGTGCAGGATGATACCGGTCATCGCGCTGATCGCTTCTTGCCTAACTGGCATTTGCCGCTTGTTGTAGAGTGTTACGATTCCACACATATGAAATGACTCTTCCTCTCACTGGATTGCTCCTGCTAACTCTATCACGTATCGCAAGCTGGCGCAATCTCTTCTGAATGCCTGGGACTGTACGCAAAACAGTCGTACAGCCTAAGGAAAAAGGACTCTCGTCTCTTCTATTTTTGTCCGCACGCCAAGGGATATACTCTCCTAAAGAAAAGAACAGTTCGACAAAGAACGGAGGGAGAGACTATGTCACTTTGGAGCGCTAGTCTGGCCGTAATGAGCGGTTTTCTCCTGGCTGCCTACGTCCAGCCCTTTTGGATGGCGGGCGTTCTCGGCGCATGGGCAGCAGTCCTGGCGTTTTCTTCGCTTGTCTACCGAAGGCGGCTCGCTTTTTACTGCTTCCTCTCTATTCTAGCAGGTCTCTATTTTTATGGGTACGAGATTCTCCTTGCGTCCACACTGAAACCATCAGCTGAACAGCAAGCGGCTGTCTGGGTTCGTGGAGAGATCGCTTCTGTCGTCAAGCGGGACGGCGATGCTGCCCGTTTTTTTGCCACCATCAGCGAATGGGGGGAGGAAAAAGAGCGGTTGCGACCGCTTGCCAGTAACGAAAAAATAGTTCTTCGCGTCCAATTAGGTACGGCTGAGGAAGCAGCTGCGATTGAAACGTGGCGGACGGGCAGCCAGCTGACGGCTTTTGTCCGGCTGGCTTTGCCGAGTGGGGCGCGTAACCCGCACGCTTTTGACTATGCCCGCTATTTGCATTGGCAAGGGGTACACGTCACAGGCGACACATCATTTGGCGAGGTGCGCACAGAGGCGGCGGCAAGCGTATGGGGGAGCTTTCAGGAGTGGCAGGAGGCGGGAGCGAGCCGGATTGACCGCTTGTTTCCCGATCAAGAAACGGCGGGATACATGAAGTCGTTGCTGCTTGGGGTCAGTCAGGAGGTGACGCCCCAGCTTGCGTCCATGTACACCAATTTGGGCCTGAGCCATATTCTCGCCATATCCGGCTTGCATGTGACACTGGTGACCTCGATGTTTTTGTGGACGCTGGAAAAAGCGGGCGTCAGCCGTCGCTGGAGCCTATGTGCGACGGTCTTGCTGCTTGTGGGTTACGTACTGCTCGTTGGCGCCAGTGCTTCCGCTGTGCGAGCCGGCTTGATGGGAGGAGTAGGTCTTGTCTGTCAGGTCGTGGGGAAAAGACTGGATGGAAAAGAGATTTGGGCAGGCACGCTCCTCGGCATGCTCGCCACGAATCCGTATCAGTTGTGGCATGTCGGCTTCCAACTGTCTTTTGCCGTTACGCTGGGACTTATTTTGTTTGTGCCGTACAGCCAGCAAGTAGCTGTCCGCGTGCCTGCGTGGATCAGAACACTTGTGGCTGTGACGGTTTCCGCCCAGCTCGTCTCTTTTCCGTTTCTGCTGTACCATTTTCACCAGTTTTCTCCGCTTTCCTGGCTGGTCAATCTGATTGTGACGCCTGTGCTGTCTTTTTCTGTCTTGCCGCTCGGATATGCGGCGATCGTGCTTGATTTGCTTCACCCGGCGCTGGCGACGCTCCCTGTCTGGGTGGCTACCCATTTGCTCAGCTGGGTACACGAACCGCTCCTGGCTATGGATCAGTGGCTGATTCCATTTACCTACTGGCCGCATCCGGAATGGTGGTGGCTCCTCCTGTATGCCTGTTTTCTCGGGAGCATGCCCAGTTTGTGGAAGCTCGGTTTTCATCGGAAACGCGACGTCGTGCTCTGTTTGGCCTTATTTCTCGGGCTTTTGGCGGCGGCGAGACAACCGTTCGCAGGCAGCGATGAAGTGCGAATCACGTTCCTGGATGTCGGGCAAGGGGATTCCATCGTTGTCGAAATTGGCAATCAGAAGGTATACTTAATGGATGCGGGTGGGACAATGCGCCATCCGGCAGCGGAGCCATGGATGGAAAAGCGCGACCCGTTTGAAGTGGGCAAAGACGTCGTCCTCCCGTTTCTGATGTCGCGCGGGATTGAGAAAATTGATCGTGTCATCATGACGCATGGCGATTGGGACCATATCGGTGGAATGAAAGCGCTGGTGCCCCGCTTTTCTTTTGGAGAAGTGATGGTGAATGCTGCAACACCGGAGGAGAAAGAGACGGAGATTCTCCAGATGTTCCAGCAAAAAGGCGTTCCCATTACGACTGGCACCCCTGGTCAGGTGTGGTCGGATGGGCCGGAAATCGAATGGAAATGGCTTCATCCTGGAAAAACGACTCTTCGCGGCAATGATGCGTCCGTCGTGCTTCAGCTGACGGCATACAACAAAACGGTCTTATTTACGGGAGATGTGGAAAAGGACGGAGAAGCGGTCCTTGTGCAAAACGGCTTGACGCCCGTCGACGTTTTGAAAGTCGCCCATCACGGCAGCAAAAGCTCCAGTACCGACGAACTGCTGGCAGCTGTTTCTCCCGAGGCAGCGGTCATTTCGGTTGGCGTGAACAATCGGTACGGACATCCTGCGAGTGAGGTGCTGCATCGTCTGGAAAGCCGCGGTGCTGCCGTTTACCGAACGGATCAGCAAGGGGCGGTTACGCTGATTATCTCGTCTGCGGGACTGATTTGGAAGACCCAACAATTGGATACATAACATGGTTGCAACCTTTTATATGAGCGACCCGTCTGTAGGGGGGAGAGGAGATTATGCAGGAAGCAGAATTGATCAGGCTGGCGCAAACCGGGGATCATGATGCGCTTGTCGAGCTGCTTCGATCCATTGAGACCTCCGTTTACCGAAGCGCTTATTACATTCTGGGAAATGAACAGGACGCGCTCGATGCGGCTCAGGAAGTGCTCATACGCATTTATCGAAAATTGGACACTTATCAGGAAAAGGCGAAGTTTTCGACCTGGGTACAACGCATCGTCAGCAACGTCTGTATGGATAAATTTCGCGCGAAGAAGGAAACGGTCTCAATTGACGAACACGAGCTGATCATACCTGATCGAAACAACGTAGAAGATGAAATCCTTCTCACCGGACTGTCAAACGACATCCAGGAAGCCATCGGAAAACTGCCTAGGCAGTACAGGATGGTAGTAGTTCTCCGCTATCTGGAAGACTTGTCTTACCAGGAAATCGCGGAAGCATTGGATTTGCCGCTTAACACGGTAAAATCGTATTTGTTTCGGGCTAGGCAACAGTTGCAGGAACTGTTGTACGACTACCAGAAAGGGGGGATCGGTTGATGACCAACGAAGAAATTTGGGAATGCATGCAGCGGGATCTGGATGGGGATTTGTCAGTGCAAGAACAGCAAGTGCTGCGCAACCTCATCCAAAAAGATGCTGACCTGCAACTTATGTACAACCGTCTGAAAACTGTGTCGCAAAAGCTAGAGCAGTTGCCCCCTGTCGTACCCTCAATCAGCATTGTAGATTCGATTCTGCCGCGTCTGGAATCCGCCGCAGCGAAGCCTGCGGTTGTGCAATCTGCTGTGCTAGAGGAATCCTTGCCTACTCTCGAAGTTAAGCGCAAGTCGTCTTCCCTGGCGGAATCGAAAAAGTGGAAGCGAGTGAAAGTGTGGCTGGCTGGTATTGGCAGTACGGCAGTCGCTGCCTGCTTGCTGGTTGGCGTGCTGTTTTCGGGGAGTGAAGAAAAGCCGCTGCAGCCGGATGCGTTTCAAAATGGTGCGGACAGCACACCGCCTGTCGTGACGAAAGATCCGGTTGTTTACGGCCCGGAAGCTCCTACTCCAAGCACTAATCCATCTCCATTGAATAAAAAGGAAGAGGAGAAGAAGTCCGAAAAGGCGCCACCGAAGAAACAAACACACAAACCACCAGCAAAGACCGAGTATAAGCCACCTGCCAAGCCGCCTGCTGCTAATGCGACTCCGCCAAATAAAGCGCCCGCAAATGTTCCAAAGCCTGTAGTAGTGACAGAGGATAAGCCACCGTCATTCCCGGTTGGACTGGAAGAGAAATCGGACGAAGATGACAACAAGTCTGCGCGTGAAAAAGATGACGGGGACAAGGACGAGGAGAAAGACAACAAGAAAGACAAC
>NZ_DOTK01000080.1:0-8203 GCF_003521185.1 Brevibacillus sp. | reverse complement strand
ACCGAGGCGTGCGCAGCGGCGCTCGACTGGTTCGCCCACACGCATCCCGGCGAGCCGGTGGTGCTCTCCACCCAGACAGCCAACGAGGCTGCGATGCGCGTCGCGGCGAAGCTGGGGTTCACCGAAGTGGAGCGGTTCGAGGACTACGGCGCCGAACAGTGGCTCGGCGTGTGGTACCCGGGCACGCCGTCCGCTTGAGCTTATGCCGCGCGCCCGTCTTTCCTTGATCGAATGACTCGCGTGTAGCTGCCACAAGGACAGCTTATTGTCTGGAAGTAACGGGCACGATTCCCAGATCCACTCCTGTCACCGCCGATCTTCCTTGTCCTTTTGTGCCCGTTTTTCCTTGAGAATGTTCTGCAACTGCTCAATTTCTTCATCCGACAGGCGAACGTCGTTTAAAAAATTGGTCATCATCGTTCCGACAGCTCCATTGAACACCCTTTTCAGAAACGACTCGCTCTCCACGCGCCTACAGTCGCTTTCTTGAACGAGCGGATAGTACAAATAGCTGCGTCCCGATTTTTCGTAGCCGATGGCCTGCTTTTTCAGCAGCCGATTCAAAAAAGTGCGCACAGTCGGTTCGGTCCATTCGATATCGGCAGGCAAGCGTTCAATGATTTGCTCAGCCGTTGCGGGATGCTCCTGCCATATCACCTTCATGACTTCCCACTCAGCTTCCGAAATTTTAGGAATTGGATTCATGCTCTCACCTGTCTTTTCTTGTACGATCATAAAAGTCGTTCATAAGTAAATATTACGTTTGTAAAAATTTGCTGTCAACCAATCTCTTCCTTTTTTTATGAAGATGATTGTCAACAGCGCCGTCATCTACGATAATAAACAGCAAGAGTGTAAAAACACAGTTCCCGGTTGGTAGTCCGGGCGCAGAACATGCGCGCGTGTCTCTGTCAGTAACCTTCCCCCCTCGGGATGTCCGACACTCTTGAATTTTTCAGAGGGGGCGGTTTGGGTGAAACTAACCGTTTATTTCGATGGACAGTTTTGGGTTGGCGTGGTCGAGCATGTGGAAAATGCGCGGCTGACAGCATGCAGATTTCTGTTTGGTTCCGAGCCAAAAGACGGCGAGGTGCTTGACTTCGTCTTGCATCGTCTGTTGCCCGGACTGGATGACACAAGACAGTCCGTACAAGTAAAAGCAGCCGTTGCGACCAAGATCAACCCGAAGCGGCTGGCTCGTCAAGTGGCAAAAGAGCTGCGGCAAAAAGGAGCTTCCACCTTTGCCCAGGAAGCGATCAAGCTGGACTGGGAAGCGCGCAAGGTTGAGAAGAAAGTATTAAGTCGCAAGCAAAAGCTCGAGCTGCAAGAACAAAAGTGGCAGCAAAAAGTCCAGAAAGCAAAAGAAAAGCACAGAGGCAAATAATTTTCCCCTGCGCGCAGACTCACGCTCCTTTGCACGGAGCGTGAGTTTTTTTATTTCGTTTGGACGAGCTGCGGTTCAAGCGAGCTTCGGCCGTACGGATTGTAGCCGATCACAACGATTTTGTCATCTTCGGTCACGAGCACGTGATAGTGGGACCCCGGCCCCTCGATCGCGTAATCGTACGAAGAAGCTACCAGTCGGACAGGGCGGGGAACGCGTTTTTTGGCAAGCTCATTCCAGTCGTGCTCGTACAGCTCGCCATCCTTCGTTATTCTCAGTCTCCCACTTGCCAAGGCGATGTTTTCTTCAAGCTTTGGCAACACTGCAACCTTCCCCACTTTCCACTCGTCGCCATCGCGATCGACTTGGAATTGCAGCTCCGCAACCGCTCCCGAATCCGTCATCGCATAGACAGAAACATCTTCCGTCGTGTAGCGGACAAAATATTGCGGAGCCAATTCACGCACTCCTTTTACACCGGGCACTTTGACAAATGCTGGCTGCTTGGCTGTTTGCTCCGCATAAAGCACTTCCCCGGTTTTTGTTGTCGCGAGGAACGTATACGCGTTGGCGTACAGCTTGGTGATTTGCGAAATGACAGCCGGATCGATCTGAACGGCTTCTGCCTTGCCGATTTTGATGTTCGCAGGCTCGTAAATGCCGTGCTTTTCGACAAACTCGTGCTGCAACTCGACTGTGTACAGCCGATCGTCCGCTAAACGCACCAGCAATCGTCTTTCTCCTCCCACCACGTCTTTCGCAGGGGCAGACAAGGACAATTCCTGGCAGGTGGCAAAATCATCTGTCCACATCTGGACTTTCCCCGCTGTATCCACAGTTACCGCTGTATTCAAAATGCTGGTGATTGCCTGAATATTTTTGGGACCTTGCACCTGATAAGGCACAAGCTTGTCGTTCATGCCCCAAAGCGTGCCATCTTTGCGGACAAAAAACGGCTTGCCCATCTCCGTGCTCACTTGCCGGACGTCTTTCAACTCCCCGATCTCCGTCCATTCCGTGAGCAGATGCGGCAATCTGCCCAGCTGTCCCGTCATGTTGCTGCCCCATGAATATACGTGTCCGGATTTTTGCAAAGCGATCACGTGATCCGTGCCTGCCTGAATGTCAACAATATCGCGCAAGCCTGCGATTTGCACAGGTACGTTTACGAGATTCGGCTGCTTTTCGCCAAGCATGCCGAGTGCGTTGTTTCCCCAGCCCCAGACCGTGCCGTCTTTTTTGCTGAACAAGTACATCCCTTCGCCACCCACTGCCATGTTGACAGCACCGTCGGCTTCGCGCGGAGCACGCGTCAGCTTGTTTTCATCCGGGTCAAACACGTGCACCTCACCCGTTGTGGTTTGTATCAGCGCACGATCAGAGTAATCAAGCGCGATTTGCTTCACCGCCCCCGGGACATTCACCAACTGTGCAAGCTCGGCTTTCAGCTCCTGCCCCTGGCCGCTGACGTAGTACAGCTTGCCGTTTTGCTCCAACACAAACAAGGAAAAAGACGAACCGTATATATGCGTCACCTTGGCGAAAGCACCCAACTGGGCAGGCTTGCTCTCTCCTTGCATCCACGTCCACACGGTCCCATCGTCCTTGAGCAGTACGAGCACGCCTTCGTTTCCATTTAACTCACTGATCGACTGAATGTGATCCAACCCCGCCACTTTTTCCGGCTGTGCCATGTCGTTCAGCCGCCAGACCTGACCGTCTTTCGTCAGCGCATGGTCTCCGGAGATTTGTTTGACATTTTGCAATCCCGCGAGCTTTTGCGGAAAATCTGCGTCCTTTTCTCCCTGCACGCCCCAACCCCAGACGTTGCCCTGGTTGTCAAAAGCGTAGGAGATGCCAGGACGCCAGCCATACCCCGCTCCATCAAAAATGTTGTCCGTCGCAATTCTCTCCATGCCGGACAAGGCGGTCGCTTCTTGTAAAACCGCCGGAGAGCTTGCAGCCGGCTTTGCTTGCGCAGTCTTTTGCGCGATGTTTCCGCATGCCTTCATCGTTACTTCGCTGGCTTTGTCGGCTGCTGCACCACTGCCGCTGGCCTGTTTTTGCGCCGGAGTCGCTGGCGTGGCCGTTTGTTCTGCCTGCACGCTCCCAGAAGCAACGAGGACAAAAGTCAAACCGCTGCACGCCAGCACCTTGAGTTGATTCCGATTCCACACGTGCTCATGACACCACCATTATTTGGATTTATGGAGACAATACTTGATTAGACGTTTACTGGCAAAAAAAGTAACGGTATCTTCCCGAACATTTTCCCATAAAAAAACCCCCTTTGGCTCCGTGGCGAAGCAAAGGGGGTTGAATCGTCTTGCTTGCTAATTAATACGGCTCCGCAGCATGACCGTCTTCCTCGGCCTGGCGCACGCCAGCACCCGGATTCGTCGCTCCCATCGGCCCGCCGTGTCCGTTGTCGGCATTTTGACCACCCTGCTCGATGCCTCGCTTCAAGCGTGCGCCGTACTCCTCGTCACACTGGAAAAAGTAGCCGAGCATCTTTTCCTGAATGCGCCGATCACAGGACAACAAGGCATCGGTCAAATTGGCGATCAGATCGTCCTTTTCCCAGTCTTCCAGCAGCCGATAGCGCTCGCCAGCCTGTTTGAAATCGTTCGTGCGGTCAATTTTTTGCCGGACAATCTTTCCTGACACCGTCGGCTCATGGTCGGGAGCGCCCTGCTTTGCTTCATGCAGCCCGCCGAGCGTGGACGGCTCGTAATTGATATGCGGCTGTTGGCGGTCCACATGGTAGAGCATTTGGCCGCCTTCCTGATTGGTCGCAACGTGTTTTTTCGGAGCGTTGATCGGCAGCTGCAAGTAGTTTGCCCCTACCCGATAGCGCTGCGTGTCCGAGTAGGAAAACGTCCTGCCCTGAAGCAGCTTGTCATCCGAGAAGTCCAGACCGTCGACGAGCACGCCCGTCCCAAAAGACGCCTGCTCTACTTCCGCGAAATAGTTTTGCGGATTTTTGTTCAGCACCATTTTTCCCACAGGCAAAAACGGGAACTGATCCTCCGGCCACAGCTTCGTCGGATCGAGCGGGTCAAAATCCAGCTCGGGATGCTCGTCGTCGCTCATGATTTGCACGCACATTTCCCACTCCGGGTAGTTCCCTTGCTCAATCGCTTCATACAAGTCCTGTGTCGCGTGATTGAAGTTTTTCCCCTGTATTTCTTCTGCTTCCTTCTGCGTCAAGTTTTTGATTCCTTGCGAAAGCGGCTGCCAATGGTACTTGACCAAAACACCCTCGCCCGCCTGGTTGACCCATTTGTATGTATTGACGCCAGAGCCTTGCATTTGCCTGTAGTTCGCCGGGATGCCCCACGGTGAAAAGAGAAACGTAATCATGTGCATCGCTTCCGGCGTGTTGGAAATAAAGTCGAAAATCCGCTCCACATCCTGAATATTCGTCACCGGGTCTGGCTTGAAGGCGTGGACGAGGTCAGGGAATTTCATCGCATCGCGGATAAAAAATACTTTCAAATTGTTTCCGACCAAGTCCCAGTTGCCATCTTCCGTGTAAAACTTCACGGCAAACCCGCGCGGATCGCGCAATGTCTCTGGCGAGTGCGCACCGTGGATAACCGTGGAAAAGCGCACGAATACCGGAGTCTGCTTCCCGCGTTCCGCAAACAGCTTTGCTCTCGTGTACTTGGCGATCGGCTCATTCCCGACTGTCCCGTACGCTTCGAAGTATCCGTGCGCTCCGGCACCGCGCCCGTGCACGACACGCTCCGGGATTCTCTCCCGATCAAAATGCGTGATTTTTTCCAGAAAATCGTAGTTTTCCAGAACAGTAGGGCCGCGGTTCCCGACGGTTCGCATGTTTTGATTGTCGGTAATCGGATGACCTTGGCGGTTCGTAAGCAGCTCCTCTTCCGTTGCTTTGCCTGACGTGGCCTGGTTGTCTTTTTCCATGTTCATCCTCCCTGTCCAAATTCTCGCTCGTTCATGAGAATGGTTTCCGAACCAGGGAGTCTTTATGCGGGAACAAGCAGAGAAAAGCGGGAATTAACGGGAGGCTTCGTAGGCGAGATCGCTGCGTAACACGGGCACGGTCTGGCTGTGGTTCCATTGAGCAGCAAGGGTGACATCCTCTGTAAATCCCCTCGCGGCAAGCTCTCAGCCCGAGCCGCAGTCGTACAGCATGGCGACGGCAAAACGATCTTGCTCCCTTCTGGAAGCGTCATCAGACAGGACGGAGATAAAGAAAGCGGCTCGCCGCGTTTGCCCGCGAGCAAGGCGCCTTGCTTTTGTGCATAAACGGCCGCTGTCTCGTCTCTCGTGCGATACGGATAGACGACTCCGCCTCGCCCGCACACGATGTCGACGCAGGTCGTAAACGAAAGCACATCAATGATTACTAGAATATCAGAGTGGCCCGCCAGCTCCTCCACCCCGTCATATCCCCATTCGAAACGCGCCGAATAGTCTAATTGCTTGAATATGGAAGCTTCTTTCAACATTTCCACCGCTTTCTATCAGAAATGGTTACTCGTCCCATTACGTTCGCCGTTACAAAAGGAGACAAGACGTAATATTGTATATTGTCCCATCAGTTAAGATTGAAGAATGGAGTGATCTGGGATGTCTGAAATGGAGTTTGCAAGCACACACGACAGAGATGGAGGCCATCATCGCAGAACGACGGTGAGAACAACAGGTATTTTGCAAAACAACCTGAACGTTGCTCTTACCGCTCACATCGACTTGGTCAACCTCAACGACGAACCTGTAGAGGTGCGTGTGCAAGTATTGAACTGGGGCGATGCTGTCACACAAACCAATCCAGTAGGTACGCTTCTCGACGTAACACAAACCCTTGCAGCCAACACTCGTATTGCCTTGAACGCAACTGTTGTTGCGACCAACCACTACGAAGTGCGCCTGATTGTCGGCCGTAACGGCAACGCCGAGAATGTCCTTCTGACAACTTACGGACGTACGTCTGTCGGCGGCGGTCAAGTAGTTGGCTTGTCTGTGCTTCCTAGCCAGCTGCTTACTGTAGAAATCGACAGCCACTGTCTGTAATTGTCGCACCCTTTTCCCAAAGAACTATGGTAGTTGCCATAGTTCTTTTTTATTTTTCGATCCGTTTATACCAGTGCGGAGTGCGCCGTTCGAAAGCATCGTACTCTTCGACGATAAGATTGACCCGCGCGATCATGTCCGGCAGCTGCTCGGGCACAACTCGCTTGGTCCAGATGATGGAGGAAAAAACGGTCATTGCCGTATAGACGTTGAACAAGGTCCAAAATTCGTCCGGAATCTCCTGATGATTCCAATACCCGGCCAACTGACCGTTGCAAAACGGAACGCTCACTTCTTTGCTGAAAAAAACCAGCTTCACAAACTCGTGAACCGGATCGCCCCAATCGTAGCGATTAAAGTCGATCACCCCGGCATAAGTGCCATCGCGGACAATCAGGTTGCCGACATGGAAGTCGTCATGCAAAAACTGGTTCGGCCGTCCTTCCAGACAGGCCAAGTGCCGCTCAATGTAAGCCAAGATTTTGTCTCCGTACGGAAGCGGTGGCGAGAACGTTTGATACGCCTCGACGTACCTGCGATGCTTTTGCACGCATCGGTCTATCCAAGGCGGGATCGCCGCTGGAGCCGCAAGCTGATGCATGGCTGCCAAATCCTGCCCCGCCAAAAATCCTGTCTGCTGCTGTTCGCTTTCCGTGTAAAAAGGCAAGCGATCTCTGGCATCCTCGCCCTCGATGTAACTCACGAGCATGTAGCAAATCCCCAGCTCTTTTCGCACGCCAAAAGCAAGCGGCTTGGAAGCCCGGATCGGATACGACGCAAGCGACTGCAAGACAGCAAATTCCTGCGCTTTTTGCTCAGCCTGCTGCTCGCTTGCGACTCGGAGCACCACAGTACGCCCTTCTGGCAAATCGACACGGTATTTTTTGTCTGCGGAATGTCCTTTTTTGATTTCGTTCACGCTCACAGCCTGTTGCAGCAGCGGAACGGCCTTTTGCAGCGATTCCAACCATTCTTCCATCTTGTTCCCTCCCCGTTCTTGCTTGAAAGACAGCATTCTCGATTATACGGGAGAACAAGCGTGTATGGGTAGAGAAAAAAGACGCCGGGATGCATCTCCCAACGCCTTGTCTTTTCGTTATCGTTATCGGGCTGTCCAACCGCCGTCAATGACCAATTCCGTGCCTGTTACGAAGCTGGATTCATCAGAAGCGAGATACAGGACACCATAAGCGATATCTTCCGGTTGCCCAATCGCGGCAACGGCGTTCCCCTTTCAAACATTTGTCCAGCCCCGTGATCGAGCGCTTCCTGAATCATCGGCGTCACGATAATTCCCGGGTGAACGGAATTGACGCGGATGTTGTCTGGGACAAGCTCGACAGCAGACGCTTTGGCAAGCGAGCGAAGCGCTCCTTTTGCCGCCGTATACGCATTCGTGTAGTTCAGGGCAACCAAGCCAGCGATGGACGAGATGTGAATGACGGAGCCGCCGCCCGCTTTCTTCATTTCTGGCACCGCGTATTTCATCCCGAGCATGCAGCCTGTCAAGTTGATGCTCATCACTTTGTTCCACTGCTCCACGTCGAACTGTTCCAGTTTTTGATCCGTACTGACGCCAGCGTTGTTGACCAGTACGTCTACTTTGCCAAAAGTGGCGACTGCTTTTTCCACGACCTGTGGCTCGAACACGACATGCCGTACACACCGAAATTCATGGCGACGAATTTGCTCGTCATGGCTACCAAAGGAGCTTATGTAAACAATCCGTTTCTGTAATTCGTTCCCGCAGACAATCGAGTAGGAGGGGGCGAC
>NZ_DOTK01000051.1:0-18769 GCF_003521185.1 Brevibacillus sp. | reverse complement strand
TTCGCAAGGCGAGCGTGTTGACGAACATGCCGACCAGATGTTCAAATTCAGCCTGCGGTCTGCCTGCGATCGGAGAGCCGACGATGATATCGGTTTGGCCCGTATATTTGTGCAGCAGCACATGATAGGCTGCCAGCAACACCATGTACAGGGTCGTGTCTGTTTCCTCCGCCACCTGCCTCAGTTTGCCGACCAAAGAAGTATCTAGGCGCGCAGTTATCTTGTCTCCCGCGAAGCTTTGCAGCGGCGGCCGTGGATAGTCCAGCGGCAGATTCAACACCGGAAGCTCCCCTTGCAGCACATCGAGCCAATACTTTTCCTGGCTCTGCAATGTCTCGCGGTGCTTGCACTGCCAGTTTGCATAGTCTTTGTACTGCATCGGCAACGGTTCCAGCGTCTTGCCTTCGTTGTATAGCGCGGCAAACTCTTGCAAGACGATCTGGAGAGACATACCATCGGCAATGATATGGTGCATATCGAGCAAAAGCAGGTGTTCATCTGTGCCGAGTCGGACTGCTTTCACCCGAAACAGCGGACCGACTCGCAGGTCAAACGGACGGACGAATTGGCGGATAAGCTGGTCGGGAGCTGCTCCGCTCGCTTCCTCATACGTGAAAAAGCCGTCTGCTTTTGGCAGCACTTTTTGCACCACCGTGTCGCCAATCAGCTCGAAGCAGGTGCGCAGCGTTTCGTGCCGGAGGCTCAGTGCGGCAAAGGCTTGCTCGCAGCGGGCTGCGTCAAACGGTCCAGACACAAGAGCCGCCCACGGGACGTTGTAAGCGGTGCCGACGTGTTCGAACTGTGCCAACACATAAAGCCGTTCCTGCTCCGAGGAAAGCCGGTAATACTCCTGTCCGCCTGCTGTCGGAATTAAGGCGACGCTCGTTTTCGGAGAGTGGCGGATGACTTCTGCAAGCTGTTGGATCGTCGGCTGACGAAACAAGGTGTGGATCGGGATAGATACACCAAATGCTTTTTTGATGCGCGAGAGCAGGGCAACTGCTTTTAAGGAGTGGCCACCCAAACGAAAGAAGCTGTCCTTGCGACCTACCTTGCGAATGCCCAGCACCTCTTGCCAGAGCTTTAGCAGCTGTTGCTCGGTTTCGTCTTGCAGCTTCGCTTGCTCAGCTTGTTCTTCCGCTTGTGCCAGTTCCTCGGAAGGTACAGGCAGCGCCTTGCGGTCGACTTTGCCGTTAGGCGTCAGCGGCAAAGCTTCCAGCACGATCACAAACTGCGGAATCATGTAGCCTGGCAGTTCAGCCTGCAAATAATCGTAGATTTGCTCTGTGGTCAAGGAGGATGCGGTGACCACATAAGCGCGCAAGGTTGTGTCTCCCCCGGCGTCCTGTAGCGCGGTGACCACGGCTTCTTTCATTTGCGGGTGGTCGAGCAGCTTTTTCTCGATTTCCTCGATCTCAATGCGGAAGCCGCGGACTTTCACCTGATGGTCGACCCTGCCGATGAAGACGATCTGTCCATCCGGCAGCCTTTTTACGACATCGCCTGTCTTGTACACGACTTTCTCTGGCAGCTCTTTGCTCTGCACGAATCGTTCTTCTGTCAACTCGGGCGCGTTGTAGTAGCCAAGCCCTACCCCGACACCGGCGATGCACAGTTCACCTTCCAGTCCTTCCGGCACGAGACGCATGTCCTTGTCCACGACATACAGCCGGACATTGTCAATCGGTTTGCCGATGGGCAGGTTGGTTTCTCCCTGCCAGTCTTTTCCGCGCAGGCGGTAGTAAGACGCAATATCCGTGCATTCGGTCGGGCCGTAGGTGTTGACGATTTCCGCTTGGCAATCGGCGCTGCGCAGCCACGGCGCGAGCTGGTTCATGTGGATCGGTTCGCCGCCCAAAAACACCCAGCGCAAGCTTCTCAACTTTTGATAATCGTCGTCGGCATTGGCTTCTACCAACGGGTAAAAAGCACTGGGCGTGCAGTTGATCGCGGTAATCCCTTCGCGCTCGATCGTGGCTGACATTTGCTCGTAGTCGTAGAGACCAGGCTCGAAAAGCACCAGACGTCCCCCAGTGATGAGCGGCGCGTACAGGTTTTTTTGCGCCAGATCAAAGCTGGCGGAAGCGATGAGCAGCATCCGGTCGTTTTCGCCCAAGGCAAATTCTCGCGTATACCAGTGCAGCAAGTTGACAAACGAATGCGAGCGAATCATGGCCCCTTTCGGATTGCCAGTAGAGCCGGACGTGTAGAGGACGTACATCAGTTGCTCCGGGTCGTAGGAAAGCGGAAAGTCTTCGCTGGACCACTCACACGCAGCCGCCAACAGGTCTTCCACCGCGACGACCTCGGCTTCTGAATCGGTGATGCGATCTTGCACGGAGCGCTGGACGAGCAATACCTTCGCCTTGGAATGGCGCAGCAAGTAGCGCAGCCGTTCCGCCGGATAGCCAGGATCGACAGGCGTATAGGCAGCGCCTGCTTTCAGCACGCCAAGCAAGCCCGTAACCAGCTCCAGCGAACGCTCCGCCATGACGACGACGACATCCCCTTTGCCGATTCCTTTGCGGTGCAGAGCGTGAGCTATCTGGTTGGATTGGGCGTGCAGCTGCGCGTACGTCAAGCTTTGCTCGCCGAAGACGACGGCGATGTCATCCGGGCGCTGCTCGACCTGCTGCTTCAGCATGTGCGGAATGCTCTGCTCTGCCGGATAAGCTGTAGTTGTCTCGTTCCAGCCGTAGACAAGCCGCTCGCGCTCGTCGGAAGAAAGCATATCCACTTCCGCCATGCGCTGGTCGGCATTCTGGGCAAGCCGTGCCAACAAATGAACGTAGTGGCTCAGCATCCGCTCCATCGAACTCGGCAAAAAGAGACTGACATCATACTCGACTTGCAAAGAGATGCCGTCCTGTTCTAAGTCAAATGCGAGTGCGAAGTCATCCTTTCCCCCGTCTGTATTTGCATGCTGCTTTTTGATGCGTACATCAAAGAGCGGATTTCTGCTCGGATCTTGGGACAACTTCATGGTTTCCAGCAGTTCTTCGTAAAAAAATTGCTTGGAGGCATGAGCCTGCATGCATGTCTGCTCGACTGTCAGCAAAAATTCGCGCCATGTCCTGTCCTGATGCACATGACCAGTCACAACGGCGGTGCGTACTGTGTCGCTACCGCCGGCCTGCTGAAGCGAATCAGACGACCAGCCCACGACGACATGCTCTTGGCCTGTATATTTCGCGAGCAGGAGCATGAAAGCAGCAAGCAGAAAGACTTCCGCAGACACCGTTTCCTTTTCTGCTGCAAGCTCCAGCCTCCTTTTCAACTCCAGCCCAGTCTTGTGCGCGACGACTTCTTTCTGCGTGCCTTTAACGGCTGGCCGTACAAAATCCAACGGCAAATTTAGTGCATGTGTGCCTTGCCAATCAGACATTGACTGTTCGCCATCACCTGGTCGTTGGTCGTTCCTGTTGGCAGCACCAGCAAGCTTCTGCATCATGATTTGCGCTCCTTTTGTATCAAAATAAGAGGATTCACATCACCCGCGCTCGGGGGCAATCGCTGCAAAAAAAGAAGCCATTTGGGCAACAGCAGGCTCTTTGAAAATGGAGAAATGATCTCCCTCGATTTCATGCAAGGTGATGGGGCGATAGAAAAAGGCGTTCCACTTGTTTTCCTCGATAGCCGATTTCTGCGCTTTGACCAAATGAGCCTGGGCAAACACTTTTCGCGGCGGTTGATAGTGGACATAGGCATGCTGCAAATCGATAAACAGATGCACATAACGGTAAAAATCAACTTGCTGGCCGTGGGCATAACCCGGAATCGCCTGCATGATCTCTTTCGGCATCACGGCTTCCATTGTTTCATGCGTCAAGTTGTGCTGCTCCATGTACTGCGCCACCTTTTTGTACAAGCCGTACAACGTCGTTTCCTGCTCCAACTGGGCGCTCCACTCTGCTGCTGTCACTACTTGTGCCATTTGCTGTCTGACTGAGGCCACAACCGCTGGGTCAGGCTGCTGGAGGTGCTGATGCAATTGCGGCGGAGAAGAATCGATCAGGACGAGCATGTCTACCTCATCTCCGTCGGCCTCCAACTGTCTCGTGATTTCAAAAGCGAGCAATCCCCCGAGGCTCCAGCCTGCCAAATGGTATGGACCTTCGCTTTGGACTTTTTTGACTTTTTCCAGATAGTTCTGCGCCAGCGCTTCGATGCTGATTTCCTGACTTTGCGCGTCATGGTTGACCTCTGCCGGAATGCCATAACACGTGAATCTGTCGCCAAGATAGTTGACCAGTTCCAAATAGGCGTCGATACTGCCGCTTATATCGTGAATCAAAAACAAGGACGGAGCTTCGGCAGAGCCTTTGTTGATTAACACCAGGTCGTGATTGCCGCCTGCTGATGCTGGCGACGCCTCCAATTGCAGGTAGGCGGCGATTTCTGCGATCGTCGGCTTGGTGTAAACGGCGCTAACGGGAACATCCATGTTTAACTCGCGGCGAATTTGCGAAGCAATCAAAATGATTTTCAACGAATTGGCCCCGACGGAGAACAAGTTGGTGTGAACGCCAAGCTGCTCGACATGCAGCACTTTTTGGCAAATGTCTGCCAGCTTCTTTTCCAGCTCGCTTTCAGGCAGTTCATCCGCAGTGAACTCCACCTCTACAACAGGCGTCGGCAGCAGCTTTCTGTTTACTTTTCCGCTGGCCGTTAACGGGATTTCCTCTATCGCCACAATCGCATCCGGTACCATGAAGCGCGGCAATCTTTTGGCAAGATAGCTCTTCACCTCATCCGGCTTGACCTCGTCTCGGGGCACGTAATAAAGGCAGAGCAGCTTCTCTTCGGCCGCACTCGTTTTGATCGCGGCTGCGGCTGACTCAATTTCTGGCAGCTCCAGCAGCGCATTCTCGATTTCGCCCAATTCAATGCGCACGCCCCTGATTTTGACCTGCTCATCAATACGGCCGAGGTACTCGATGTTGCCATCCGGCATCCAGCGGACGAGGTCTCCGCTTCGGTACATTCTGTTGCCAGGACTCCACGGATCGTCGACAAATTTTTGCGCCGTGATCTCGGGCTGATTCAAATACCCTCTTCCTACCCCGATCCCGGAAATCATCAGCTCTCCTGCCACGCCAATCGGCTGGAGGCCGTCTTTTTGATCCACAACGTACAGGCGGATATTGTCAATGGGCTTGCCCACAGGAATAATCGTCCGCGCAGGACGCACTCCGTAGTCAGCGGAGCAATCGAACCACGACACCTCGACAGTGGTTTCGGTCGGGCCGTACAAGTTGATGAGTCTCGCCCCGGTTCGCGCATGGATCATCCGGTTGAAGGCGTTGACGGTACTCGGGAGCAGCGCTTCTCCACTCGCAAACAGGAAGCGAAGACTGGACAGCCGTTCTGTTTCCTGCTCGATGCGCGGTTCTATATAGGAAAGAAAGCTGCTCAGCATGGAGGGAACGAAGTGCATAAGCGTGATGCGCTCGCGAGCGAGCGTGGCGAGAATGACTTCGGGATCTTTCTCCATGCCAGGCGCCAGGAAGCAGACTCGCGCCCCGTGGAAATACCATCCGAACAGCTCCCAGACGGAAACATCGAAGGTAAACGGTGTTTTTTGCAAAACGCAGTCATCTGCTGTGATCGGAAATTGTTTGTGCATCCAGGCAATCCGGTTGACCACGGAACGATGCTCGATCATGACGCCTTTTGGCTGGCCAGTGGAGCCAGAGGTGTACATGATATAGGCCAGATCAGCAGGAGTGCTTCTCGGCGCCAGATTGGAATCGTCATGGGCGTAGAAGGCGGGCTCTTTTACGTTCACGTACAGCGACTTCACATGCGGGCTGCTGTCCTGCACGTCCCGATCAACGAGGACGACCTTGGCCTGGCTGTCCTCCAGCAAAAACGTCACCCGATCTGGCGGATAGTCCGGGCTGATCGGCAAATACGCGCCGCCCGCCTTCAAAATCGCCAACAAAGATACCATCATGTCGACAGACCGCTCCAGCATGACGCCTGCCGTTACGCCAGGGCCAACGCCTTTGTCCACGAGCACTCTCGCCAGCTGATTGGCCTTTTGGTTCAGCTCGCGATATGTGAGCGATTGATCTGCGCAACTAACGGCAAGCTTGTCCGCATACAGCTCAACTCGCTGCTCGAAGATCGCTTGCAACGTTTGTTCTGTAGGCAAATCAGCCGTTTCCTTGTTAAAAAAGTGCAAAATATGGTGTCGCTCGGCTTCTGTCAGCAAGCTGAACTCTTCCAGCTTGCGCGCTGGCTGCGAGAGGACCGCTTCCAGCAGGATGGTGAAGTGTTCGCCCATTCGCTGAATCGTGCCGGGATCGAACAATTCCATGTTGTATTCCATGTTCAGGCAGATAGCTCCCGAATCGAGAAAGTAGATGCCGCAGGCAATATCTTGACTGTTCCCGCTCTGTAATGTATCGCCTTCCGCTCCGATGATCGATTCCGTCACAGAATCCATCTCCGTGTGGATATTCAGCGAGACGCGATACAAAGGATGGTCTGTCTTGGACACGCCATGGTGTCGGCAAATGCTTTCCTCCAGCTCATCGACGTCGTACTCCTGATGCTCCAGCGAACGGATGAGGCTGTTTTTGACCTGTTGCAAATATTCCGGAAGCGCTTGTTCCGGAACAGCCTGAAACCGGATCGGAACGGTTCGCAAAAACACGCCGATGCTGTTTTCAAGCCCACTGTAGCGGCGTGAAGACAGCATCCCCAGGGTGATATCGGTTTGCGCGCAATATTTGGAGAGAAGCAGGCCGTAAACGGCCGTCAGCAAAATGCTTAGTGTGACTTGATGCTGTTTGGCGACGGTCTGAATGGCCTCTGTCGTCTGTTCACTCAAATAGAAGTTTTTGTTGCCATACGTCGAGATCAGGCCATTGCTACGAGGACGATCAAGCGGCAGATTCAAAACGGGCAGCTCGTCGGCAAACATATCCAGCCAAAAAGCTTTCTTTTCCTGATACGCTTCCGACTTTTCCAGTTCGTTTTGCCATACGCAATAATCGGCGTATTGCAGTTGCATCTTGGGCAGCAGTTCTCCCTTGCTGATGCACTCCAATTCGTGATACACCAGTCGAAGCGAAGAGGCGTCGAAAATAATATGGTGAAAATGCAAAATCAACAGACTGCCTTCTCCCGGCAAGCGAACCAGGCCAATCCGAAAGAGTGGGAGCTGGTCAAGTGTGTACGGCCGATTGATTTCGGCCACGCATTTTCGAATGAACTCCTCCTGCAACGCTTTTTCCGCCGGGGCTTCCCAGTAAAGCAGTCGAAAAGAATCCGCTTGCGACTCGTCGTGAACGAACTGAACGACTGCGTCAGCTTGAATGCCGACTGTGGTGCGCAGCAATTTGTGTCTTTTCATTATGTATTGAAAAGCTTGCTCCAGCTCAGACGGCTCGATCTCATGCTCCACTCTGCGAATGTCGATAACGGCATTTTCAAGCCCGTCGAAATAGGCAAAGAACATCTTTTTTTGTGTCCAGGAAACAGGGTAGTAAGGTCTGTCCGGGACAGGCTTTATGAAAGAAATCGCGTCGTCCTGCGAACTGCGGATGTATGCCGCCAGCTCCCTGATGGTGAGATGGTTGAAGATGTTTTCCAAAGAGATTTCGCTATCAAACTCCACGCCGATTCTGACCTCAAGCTCCAGCGCTTTTAGCGAGTGGCCGCCGACTTCGAAAAAATTGTCGTCAATGCCCACGTCGCTTCGCTGGAGGACATCCAGCCAAATCGCTTTCAGTCTTTCTTCGACATCGTCAAGCCTCGTCTGGGTGGTTCCGTTCATCGTCTGCTTTCCCCCTTCTGGATAAAAAGGAACGGGTCCCGGCGCTTGTGCTCCGGTACCCGTCCTTCTCCACATCAGCTATCGAGAAATTTTTTCGGCCCTGGGTGGGCTATACGAGCTTTGCTTTTGTGCTCGCTTGCAGTTCCCTGACCGTTTGGGCGATCCCTTTGACCGATTCCGCATCACCCAGCAGTGCCCGATGATGAATCCAGATGACCTCTTCGGCAATTTTCTTCGAGACAGGGCAGTGCAACTGGTTCGGGAAAGCGTAGTTATCGCCCAGATCGGCGACGAACTGCTTGAAGATTGGCGTATCGTGAATCTGCGTGTAGGCAATGTAAGCGGGAATGCCTTGTTCGTTCAGCATTTCCACAAACCGCTCTCTTGTGATCCCGCCAAATTCGACCGGATTGTAGTAGAACATGTACATGTAGTGCGTATGGATCGTGCACTCTTCTTGACGGATTTGCGGAATGATGCCATCGATTTCCTTCATTTCCGCATCGAGAACTTGCGCATTGTACTCGCGGCGCTTGTTTTGCTCAGCGAGGCGCGCGGTTTGCGGCAGCAGGACAGCAGCCTGAAATTCGGAAATCCGATAGTTGGAACCTTCGACAAGGTGCTGATACTTTTTGTCGCCAACTGGACGGCCCACATTGTGGTACAGGAAAGCCTGGTCATACAAATCTTGAGCATTCGTGATGAGCGCGCCGCCTTCTCCCGCCGTCATCAGTTTAAATTGCTGGAAGCTGAACACCCCGGCATCACCCATGCTGCCTGCGCGTTTTCCTTTCCATTCACCGCCGTGCGCGTGGCAGGCGTCTTCAATAATAAACAGATGAAACTCATCGGCAATCTGCTGGAGCTGGTCCATATCGCACAGGTGTCCCGCCATATGCACAGGAATCATCCCGACTGTGCGCGGCGTAACCGCTTCCCGCACTTTTACCGGATCGAGGCAAAAGGTGCCGGGGTCTACGTCTACAGGGACAGGGATCGCGCCCAAGCTGATGACTGGCAACGCCGTCGAGATAAAGGTAAAAGCCGGAACGATCACTTCATCACCCGGCTTGACTCCCAGGCTCTGCAAAGCCAGCTTGATCGCGTGTGTTCCGTTTGTAACGGCCAGCGTATGCTTGGCGTGGTGCATCTGGGCAAATACTCGTTCAAATTCTTTTACTTTTGTGCCGGACATGCGCCACCATTGATTGCTGCGCAACGCTTCCAACAATTCTTTTTCCTGGTTTTCATCTGCCATTGGCCAGCTTGGGAATCTTTCTGTCAGGTTACTCATTTGCGAACACCTTCCATTTCTTTATTTTTTTCAAACATTTGCAAACCGTAAGCGATCCCGCCCCAAAGTGCCGCATCGTCTCCCAGGGCGGAAAGTTTTACGCGGACATTCTGCTGCGGCAGGGTGCCGAGGAACTGTTGAACGCGTTTTTCCAGGGAGCGATAATGTTCCGGAAATCTGCTTGCCATGCCGCCGCCGACGACAACCATATCCGGGTCGAACAGGCGCACAGCGTTGGCAATCCCGATCGCCAGCATTCGCAAGGAATCGTCGACGATTGCCTGTGCTGTTGCGTTTCCCGCAGCGGCCAAATGAAACACGTCACTCGCTTTTGCAACCGACAGCCCTTTGGCTTGCGCGATGCGTTCCACCGCCCGGCCAGACGCGTACATTTGCAAGCAGCCGAACCCTCCGCAGGGACATTTTTCTCCCCAAGGATCGACCGTGATATGGCCCAGTTCTCCGCTTGCGCCCCTTGCCCCTGTATACACATTGCCCTGCCATACAAGCGAGCTGCCAATTCCGGTCCCGACTACTGTATACAGCAGATGTTGGACCGAGTGCTCAAGGCCAAAAGCATACTCGCCGAGCGCCGCGAGATTGGCATCGTCAAACAGCACGACAGGCTTGCCTGCCAAGGCGGCGAAAGTATCGCGGAAGGCAAAGCCGTTCCATTCCGGACGATTTGGCCAAGTGACAATGGTTCCTGCGGCATCATGCACAGCAGCCAGCCCGATTACAATGCTGCGTATTTCCATCTGCGCCCTCTGTTCCCAGCCTTCGATGACGCTGATGACTTGCGAAATGGCTTGCAGCGGTTCGATTTCCTGCCCCAATTCCAGCCGGGCAGTTTCCAGCATCGTGGCGCCACCGAGAGCGAAGAGCGCCATTCTCGCCGTAGAACCGCCAAGATCAACAGCGACGAGTCCAGCGCTCATGTGACAACAAGTCCTTTGCGCACCGATTGATAGAGAAGCTCGATCAGTCGAACCACTTTTTCGCCATCTTGTGCAGAGGGAACGGGCTGGCTTTTTTCGCGGATACACGCCACAAACTGCTCCGCCTGGCGTTGAAAAGCAACAAGCGGATCTGGCTTTGCAGGCAAGGGAAAATACTGGACCTCTTGACCAGCAAACGTCAGCAGCAAATGGGGCTGTTTGTACAATCCTTGATCGCTGAAGCCGAACAAGGTATTCAGCGTCAAGCTTCCCCGCTCGCCCTTCAGATGGATTTGCACAAAATCTCCTGCTACATCGTCCTGCCAGCTTACATGCACCTTGCCGAGCATACCGTTGGCAAACTGAATCATGCCTACTGCCGTATCCTCCACTTCAACCTTTTCCGATTCAGAGCTGCCCAGCCAATTGCTGTACCCTTCCTGAGTGAAAACCGGACGGGAATGGAAGCTGCCCAGGCAAGCAACAGGCTCCTCGGCACCCGTCAAAAAAAGCAGCTGGTCGAGCATATGGCTACCCAAATCGATGAGGACGCCCCCTCCCGAAAGCTGCTTTTGCGTAAACCAGCTTCCCGGTCGGGGAATCCCTCTTTTGCGGCGCCAGCTGACTTCGCAGATTTGCACCTCGCCAATTTGCCCGGCTGCGATTCGTGAACGAAGCTCCCGGATATCGTCACGGTAACGGTTGACAAAGCCCATCATCAAAACGGTTCCGGTTTCTTCTGCCAGATGGCGCAATGACTCCGCTTCTTTCGCTGTGGTCGTCATCGGCTTTTCACACAGCACGTGGATGCCTTTTTCCAGGAAGTGCTTGGCGATTTCGTAGTGGGTGTGATTGGGCGTACATAAAATGACGGCATCCAAAGGGACCTGTCCGATCTCGCTTAGACGTGAGCACGCCGCCGCTCCCGCCTGTTCGGCCAGGCGCGCAGCCCGTGCCTCGTCCGTATCGTATATCGCTCGCACGGACACGTTATCAAGCGACAAAAAGCACGGGAGATGCGCGTGTTCAGCGATCCACCCGGCTCCGACAATCCCTATGGACATGTGACGTTGTTCGGCCAAAGCATTCATCCTCTTCATCTGTCATCTGTTGGTTCTGACTCATTCGTTTATGCGAAAGGTTTTTCCTTCCTTTTTATCCGCTTTTTATCAAAAATTTCCTGTTTGTCCCGATGCTGTCGAGCATGTCAAAAGCTCAAGCGTGAGCGACGCTACGCGCTTTTCTTTTTCGTACATGCCGCCGAGCAGCTCTCGCAACGACTCGATTTCGCGCTGATGCGCCGGGGTGGAAGCCTTGCTGTAGCAGCTCTTGTAATAACATTTGATCAGCGAGTTTCCGAATAACTCCCACTCCTGGCACAGCGTTTGATACTCGCTGCTCAGCTGCTGAAATTCTTGCTCGCTCACCCAGTTTTGCTTATGCAAGATCAAAGGCAAATGAACGGTAGACTTGCGAAAGAAATACGGGTTTTTGAGCGCCACCGCCTTGCGCTGAAACTGCGAAAGGGAAATCCCGAACAATCTCGCCTCCAGGCTGTCTGCGAATTGCTTGATCGCAGACAGTCCGTACGTTGTGGAAATGAGCGAATTTCCTGCATGATCGGTTTTGTATGTTTTGCACTCTTCCCGCAGAAGCGTCTGGAGATTCGCGCTAATCAGCTCTTTTGTGCACCTGGAAAAAAACGCCACCTCTTCTTGCTCCTTTACGCGCGTGACAATCAGGGAAGACGTCTGCGCGGCTGCAAAGGCCCGGTCGAAGCAATCGTAGGGAAGCGCGTATGGTTCCATTTTGCTCGGCTGCATGCAATCCTCAATCAACAGATAAGATTTCGTCTGTTCGTCGTAGCCGTACAGAAAAGCAGGGTGAATTTGCCGGTGCTTTTCCGCGTCCACGCCAGAAGGGTAATGAAAGCGGTCCAAATCGACAAACACGTAATATCCGCTGTGCAAAAACTGCTTGATGGCCAAGTGCACACTGTCTGCTGGTTCCAAGGAGTGGGTTTGGAAATCCAGCACAGAAGAAAAATCCAGCGCGCGGACAACGTCCAGCAGCAGGCTTCCTTCTTCATGCGCCTGGCTGCTGTGCTCTGCCGCTTCCTGACTGCCGTCGTCTGCGACGGAATGTAGCTGATACTGTGCTTGCGCCAGGCACGGGGCGTACGCGAAGTTTTTGTCGTGGTTCATCAATATCGAAATCAAATTGTTGTTAACACAATTCACCCATGTGCCGTTGAATGGCTCAACGGGTAGCGAAAACGCTTCCAATGCTTCTCACCTCCGCGATCATGCTAGACTTGCTCGCTGATCTCTCTGATCAGCAGATCGGCTTCGTCCGCCGTTATTGTGCCTTGCTCCAAATCATTCATGATTTGCTCGATCGTCATGCTGCGTTTTGCCGGGGTGGCGCGCTTTCGCTCCAAATAAGCCGCCATATCGTGAACGGTCGGATACGAAAAAATATCCGAAATCATGAAGACGCCGGGATAGGCTGCGTCCAGCTCCTTTTGCAGTCTGACCGCGAGCAGCGAATTGCCGCCCAAGTCCTCGAAGTTGGCAAAAATGCTGATCTCTTCAAGTCCCAGCACTCTCGCCAAGATGTGCGCGATCTCCTGGTCCCACGCCGTAATCTCCTGATGGTCTGCTTCTTTAATGATCGTAGTTTCTGTGGCTGACGAGTCTGCCGGATAGCTGCCGCTGCCAATCGCCTGCGTGACGGCCCTCTCGATGGTTTCTCCCAGCACGTAATCGTGCACCAGACTGTGCCCGATCGTCTCCTTCGCAAGTCGGCGCTTCAACTGGCCGACGATGATCTGGCATTGCTCTGCGTGCAAAAGCTCTGTGAAGATCGCCGCCCCTTGTCTGGGCGTAAGGCTCTCGAACAGGCTCTGGCGGTTGTCGGCTTGGTAGGCTTGCCCCATCCCCACTTCTCGCCAGAGCGGCCAGTTGATCGTCAGCGCCTTTCTGCCTGCTTGGCGCATGTACGCGGCGTACAGGTCGAGGTAACTGTTGGCCGCAACGTAATCGCTCTGCCCGATGCCGCCAGTTACGGTGTGCATGCTGGAAAACATCACAAAGAAATCGAGATTGTCCGCTTCGGTGAGCTGATCGAGCAGCCGGGTGCCTTTTACCTTGGCAGCCAGCACTTCCCGGATGCGGCTTTCCGGTTTGCGCACTAGCAGCCCTTCTCCGGCTACGCCCGCACAATGAATCACGCCATGGATTGTGCCAGACTCGGTGCGGATCGTTTCCAGCAGTTGCCTGAGCTGACTCTCTTCGCTAATGTCTGCCGCGTGAATCTGCACGCTCGCACCCTGTTTTTCCATCTCGCGGATAGAGGCGATCTGCTGGATTCGCTGCTGATCTGCTCCTGCCGCTTCGATCTCCGTCCACGTTTCGCGCGCAGGCAATCCTTGGCGGCTGATGAGGTGGAGGTTTACCGGATGCAAGCGGCTGAGCTGCTTGCCGATTTCCAGGCCCAGTCCTCCGGTTCCGCCCGTAATTAGGTAGACGCCGTTTGCTTTGATTGCGTCCCTGTCTTCTGCTGCTGCCAGTGTCGTTTCCTGCAAACGCTCCACATATCGCTGGTTGTGGCGATACGCTACCTGATACGGGGCAGCTGCGACCGCAAATTCCTCCACGACCTTATGTGGATCGGTATGGGCGTCGACATCGATGAACCGGATGCGAACGTGCGGAAACTCTTCTCGTGCCACTTTGCCAAGACCGAGCAAGCAGCCATGCTCCGGCCGCAGAGTGATCTCATCGCCTGTCACGCGGTTGGCGTAGTCGCCGACGAGGATGATTTCCCATTCCTCGCCGTTACTTGGCTGAGCAGACAGGCTGTCGAGCAAGTAATACAGACTGTAAAAGCCTCTTTGCTCGGCGTCATCGAATCCTTTTGCCTCTGTGGCTCTGGCGTCCGTCATGCTCAGCAGATGAATGATCTTCCTGACCTTTTTCGCCTGCTGTTGCCATTGCGGCCACAAGTGATGGTAGTCCTCGCGCTCCTTGACCTGCCCCGCTTCTTTTCCGAAGCCGACTTCAATTACTTCTCCGTAGACAGCGCCAAGCTGCTGCCGAAGCCGCTCCGCCAGCTCGCCTTCCCCTGTGAACACGACGACCGTTTCGTCCGCTTTTTCTGGCGCAGGGGATGCTGTTTGCACCTCTTGGACGATCCAGTCTTTTTCGTAATAGCTCGCCGCCGTCAACTGCGTGCGCACTTGCTTGATCGTGTATCCTTCGATTTCCACAAGCACCTCGCCAGCGGGATTGACGATGTCGATGTCAAAAGTCGCCGTCTGATTTCCTTCCCCCAGCTCCCGCTGACGCACATAGCTGTAAATGGCGGAAGGGATCGGGCCATAGACGCGAATTTCCTGATAGTAAAACGGCAAATACAGCTGCTCATCAATGCTGCGTATCGCAATGTTCGCCGCGTTGTCCAGCATCGCCGGATGATAGTGGTAGTGCGCTGCTTCTGCGCGTTGCGACTCGGAAAGCTCGATGGCAACCAGGCACTCCTTCTCGCCAACCCGCAGCTCCTTGATGTTGTTCCAGTGCGCTCCTGTCGTGATAAAGCCCCCATCTGTCTGCAAGTCCGGCGTGTCGCGAGCCGCAGGGAACGCCTTTTGGAGAGCCGCCAAATCTACGCGCTTTTGCTCCTGCATAGGGCGGCACAGCTTCCCTTCCGCGTGCTTGCGCCACGAGCCATCTGTCTGATCTTTGCTGGCGATGTAGAAGTGATGTTCACCGTCCGCTTTTTTCAGCGTGATTTGCAGCTCGTGGCTCTGCCCTTCCTGAAGCGAAAAGGGCTGCAAAAAGGCAAGCTCCTTGATGACGGTAAGCCCGCCCTGCTGCCTGCCGACCTCCAGCAGCAGCTCGATGTAGGCCGTGCCAGGCAATACGTACTCGTTGCCTACTCGATGCTCGCTCACGACCCAGTCTGTCGCCACAGAAAAAGAGGTCGTGTACACCGTCTGCTCAAGGCTGTCGCACGTTGTCCCGCGAAGCAGCGGGTGCCCTGTCGTTTGCGGCACGGCTTGCCGATAGCCTTGGCTGCTGCTTTCCACCCAGCAACGCGTTTTCTGAAACGGATAGACGGGCAGACTGAGACGGCTGCAGCTGGCTGGGTCGTACATCCGTTTCCAGTCGATCGCTGCTCCCAAGACGTACAGTTCGCCCAAAGCCAAGTAAAAGGAAGCGTCTTTTCCTTGCGCAGTCTTGGCTGTCAGCAAGTCCTCTCCTTGCCGGGACAGCTCCTGCTTCTCCCGCTCGGTCCATTTTTTCTTCGCGCCGTGCTGTTGCTCTGGTGCTCCTCCGCTGACGACGATCTCGTGTACCTGGTACAATACTTGCTCGCCGGAAGCAAGCCCGTGTCGTTTCAGGTGCCCCAGCTTGGCGAGCAAATCGTCGTAGCTGGTGAAAATGATCGCCAAGCGATGGCTGTAATGGCCGCGTCCCGTGCTCGCCGTATAGCACAAATCTTCCAGATCAAGCTCCCGGTTTTGCGATAAATGCGCGACATATTCCTCGACGAGCTTGAACAGCACCGCTTCGTCTTTGGCAGACAGCGGAAGCAAATAGAGCGAAGGATCGACGCTCTCCGGCTTTTGCTGCCTGGCGGGTACTTCTCCTACGACCATGTGGCAATTGGTGCCGCTAAAGCCAAACGAGCTGATCCCGGCGATTCGCGGTTCGCCCGCAGTCGTCCACTCCTGGAGACGATCATTGACATAGACAGGGGAAGCAAAGAAATCAATGAACGGATTCGCTTCCAAAAAGTTGATGCTCGCCGGAAGCTGGCCCTGGCGGATCGCCAGCATCACTTTGAGCAACGATGCCAGCCCCGATGCCCCAACCGTATGTCCGATATTCGTCTTGACGGTCCCGATCGCGCAAAACTGTTTTTTCTTCGTATGGCGGGAAAACGCTTTGACCAGTCCGTCAATCTCGATCGAGTCTCCCAATTTGGTTCCGGTGCCATGTGCTTCGATGTACGAGATCGCTTCGGCGGCAACTCCGGCTTCCTGCCACGCTTGGCAAATGACTTCTTCCTGCGCGCGCGAGTTTGGTGCCGTGATTCCGTCCGATGTTCCGTCGTTATTTACGGCGCTTCCTTTTATCACACCGTAAATGTGGTCCCGATCGCGAAGCGCGTGCTGCAACGGCTTGAGGATGACGACGCCGACTCCTTCTCCCCAAACCGTTCCGTTTGCCCGCTTGTCGAAGGTGCGGATGAGATAATCTTCCGACTCGACAAGACCGAGCATCGGATTTTTGATCGGGCTGTAATTGAGGTGAATCCCTCCGGCAATCGCCATGTCGCAAACGCCGGACTGAATCGCCCGGCACGCTTCATGAACGGCGACCAGTCCCGATGAGCACGAGGTGTCGATGACCAGGCTTGGCCCTTTTGCATTCAGCCAATACGAAATCCGGCTCGACAAGATCGCTGACCAGGTGCCGGACAACAGCAGCGGGTCTTTTTCCGCCGCATTGTCCCGGTACCATTGCCCCCACGTATGATCCGTGCCGATGTAGACGCCTGTATTCGTTCCGCTCAGCTCTTTGTAGTAGTATCCGGCGTCTTCGATCGCTTGATAGGACGTTTCCAGCATCAATCGTTGCATCGGGTCCATGAATTTCGCTTCGACAGGCGAGATTTGGAAAAAGCCGGGGTCAAACTGATCGATTCGCTCCAAATACCCGCCTTTAAAAAACCATTGATTTTTGTCGTTTTTGCCCCATAAACGCTCGTCGATGCAATCGCGAACGCGTGAATCGGGAAACTCGTCGATGCAATTTTGCTGATGCTTCAGTTGCTCCCAAAAGCGGGCGAGGTTTTCTCCTTTTGGAAATTTGCCTGCCATGCCGATAATCGCGATTTCTTTGTCCGCTATCGGCTCGGTCAGCTTTTGACACTGCGCAAGCAACGCGGCAGCATCGGTCGGATGTATTTTTTGCGAAGCGACCAGTTCGAAAATGAGTTGTTCTACTGCCGTCATTACACACCTCCCCCTTTGTTTTTGTAGGCGCCGAGCGCTTCGTGTACGGAGATTTCCCGGCTGGCCAGCCGCTGTAGCAAATCCAGCGTCGTCGTTTCGCTGGCGGCATCTGCGGCACCTGCACTAGGCTGCTGCTTGCTATCTATGTAATCAGCCATCTCCGAGATCGTGGAATAAGTGAACACATCGGAAATATTGAGAATTGGCCCGTACGTTTCTTCGAGAAGCCGGAACAAATAGACAGCCAGGATAGAATTGCCTCCCATGCTGTTGAACTTGGCGGAAACGCTGATTTCTTTGACGCCGAGAACTTGCGCCCAAATTTTCGCGACTTCTCTTTCTGTCGCAGACAAGCTCGTTTCGTCCTGATCCAAAATGCGCAGCGGCTGCTGCTCGCCAGGACGATCCGCTTTTTCCTCGCGTGGAGCTTCGAGCTGTCCGCGGAAAAAGCTTGCCAGCGAATCGCTCAGGACGTAATCGTGCGCCAGACTGTGTCCGATCGTCTCTTTCGTGAGTCGGCGCTTCCATTGACCGACGATGATCTGGCTTTGGTCGGCGTGCAAAAGCTCTGCAAAGATCGCCGCCCCTTGTCTGGGCGCAAGGCTCTCGAAAGGACTGTGGCGATTGTCCACATCATACGCCTGCCCCATGCCTACGTCTCGCCAGAGCGGCCAGTTGATCGTCAGCGCCTTTCTGCCTGCTTGGCGCATATAGGCGGCGTACAGGTCGAGGTAGCTGTTGGCCGCGACGTAATCGCTCTGGCCTGCACCGCCAGTCACCGTGTTCATGCTGGAAAACATCACAAAGAAATCGAGATTGTCCGCTGCGGTGAGCTGATCGAGCAGCCGGGTGCCTTGCACCTTGGCAGCCAGCACTTCCCGGATGCGGCTTTCCGGCTTGCGCACAAGCAACCCTTCTCCGGCGACGCCCGCACAATGAATCACGCCATGGATCGCTCCAGCTTCTTTGCGAATGTTCTCAAGCACTTGCCGAAGCTGGCTTTCTTCGCTAATGTCTGCCGCGTGAATCTGCACGTGCGCGCCCTGCTTTTCCATCTCGCGAATAGAAGCGATCTGCTGGATTCGCTGCTGATCTGCTCCTGCCGCTTCGATGTCCATCCACGTCTCGCGCGCAGGCAAGCCTTGGCGGCTGATGAGGTGGAGGTTTACCGGGTGCAAGCGGCTGATCTCTTTGCCGATTTCCAGGCCCAGTCCCCCGGTTCCGCCTGTAATTACGTAGACGCCGTCTGCTTTGATTGCGTCCCTGTCTTCTGCTGGTGCGAGTGTCGTTTCCTGCAAACGCTCCACATATCGCTTGTTGTGGCGATACGCTACCTGATACGGGGCAGCTGCGACTGCAAATTCCTCCACGACCTTACGCGGATCGGTATGCGCGTCGACATCGATAAACCGGATGCGAACGTGCGGGAACTCTTCCCGTGCTACTTTGCCAAGGCCAAGCAAGCAGCCGTGCTCCGGCCGCAGGGTGATCTCGTCGCCTGTGACGCGGTTGGCGTTGTCGGCGACGAGGATGATTTCCCATTCCTCGCTGCTACTCGGCTGGGCAAACAGACTGTCGAGCAAGTAATACAGACTGTAAAAGCCTCTTTGCTCGGCGTCATCGAGTCCTTTTGCCTCTGTGGCGCTGGCGTCCGTCATGCTCAGCAGATGAATGATCTTCCTGACCTTTTTCGCCTGCTGTTGCCATTGCGGCCACAAGTGATGGTA